>JAHHSQ010000009.1 GCA_020025135.1 Pectinatus sp. | reverse complement strand
CCCCGGCTTTAGCCGTGGGGAGTATGTCAAGTGGTAATCAGTATTGTGCCTATGCAGTGTTAGTTAAAAATTGCCACCCCGATATGCTGGGAGTGGCAAATTGTTTGGTTAAGTAATTAAGGAGGTTTTGGGAAGAGGTGAATGAGATGAAGGCTGTTTCCTCCTCTAGCTTTCTGAAGGAATTTACTTTGTATGCTGAAAAAGCGGTAGACGAAAAGGAAACTTTTGTCATTCAAAGGGCTAATGGCAAAAATGTGATGCTTATGTCTATGGATACTTATAATGACATGAAAAGGGAATTATATTTGGCTAAAAAAGAGAAATGATATGAACAGGATTGAGAGGTAGTGGCAAGTCGTAGTGCCCTACCTTTTTATAATGCGTAATTTGTGCTGTGCAAATGGTATAGTCAGTTATTGCACGGGTCTTGAGGTATTGCATGACTTCGCCGAGTGTTTGCGGAGTGAGAACATTGATGATGATTTTGCCATACGGCGCTAATTGTTGGCGCCCTTGGTCGAGAATTTTGGCTAGATTATTTTTACTGCCACCGATAAAGATGCGGTCAAAGGTGTAGGGGGGAATTGCTTCTGGAGCCATACCTAAAATGGCGGTTATTTTATTTTCTAAGGAAAATTTAGTGATATTTTCGTGTAAAGTTGTCATGGCAATAGGATTTTGTTCTACGGCATAGAGATGACCGCGGTCGTTTAATTGTAGTGCTGCTTCTATCGAGAGAGAGCCGGTGCCAGCGCCAATATCGAGAATTTGCTGGTGCGGTTTTAATTGAGCTTTGGTTAAAGTCAAGAGGCGGATTTCGTCCTTAGTCATAGGTACGTGAGGATTTCTTTGAAAAGCGGAGTCCGGCAAATGATTTATCATGTTAGCACCACCAAAATGGAATTTTTTCTTGGCGATAAGGAAAGGGCCTCTTGGAGTGAGCAAGTGATGATTTTTTCGTCGGGATAAGATAGTTGTGAGGCGATAACGATAGTGGTATCAGCAGGCCAACCAGCCTCTATTAGAAGCTGTGTAATCCTTTGTACATTATAAAAATTATCCGTTAAGATGCCTAAGGTATGCCGTTTATCGCGTAGTATCTCTTGCTGTGGTTGTCGGCCGTGCAGACTGATAAAGCGAGCATTTTGCCAAGGTAGTGCTAATTTGGCAAAGAGAAATTGCAGGGAACTGATGCCAGGGAGGACACATAGCTGTTGCGGTGAAAAATGGCGGCGCAGAAAGGCCAAGAGGGAATAAAAGCCAGGGTCACCAGACACTAGAACCACTGGTGAAGTATGCTTTAATGCCACCTGTAAACTAGTGACTAAGGCAGACAGGTCTTTGGTGATGGGAATGCATTTTTGGTGAGATTTAGCCAAAGTGGATAGAGCACGTTGCCCACCTACGAGACAAGAGGCTTGAGCAATAGCTCTTTGGACAGCTGGTAAGATGTAATCGGGGTGGCCAGGGCCAATGCCAGCTACGATGATTTTATATTCCATGGAAAAGATGCTCCTATTTTCATTGCATTTTTATCTAGGCCGAGGATTTCTCCTTGTAAGGTGACCATAATAGTGCCAACTAAGAGTTCATCATGAACATAGCGCATGGCCCTTTGACTGGCTTTTTCGCAGAGGAGGGAGAAGAGCTTATCAGCAATTTGATATTTTTTTAAAAGAGGAAAAATTTCCTCAGTAATAGTAGCTTCTAAGATTTGCTTGATACCGACAGGTGGTACACCCAATAAGGCGGCATAGGCGGCTAAAGTTTCCATGCGTGCATCCGAAATGCGATTGTGGGTGTGCATATTACCGGCAGCTACTTTTACCAATTTTCCGAGATGTCCACATAGGAGAATTTCTTTGACACCAGTTTGAGCCGCATATTCGAGCATATAACCAATAAAATTGCTGGTCTGTACAATGGCTGAGGTGGGAATGGCAAAGGAACGCGCGATATTTTCGCCAATTTTACCAGGGACGAAAACCAAGCTAGTTTGCTTGGCAGCTAGTGCCAAATCAATTTGGGGCGTTAAAGAGCGCTTAAAGGCGTCTTCAGACATGGGGCGAACAATACCGCTCGTGCCAATAATAGAAATCCCCCCTTGAATGCCTAAGACGGGGTTTAGGGTTTTTTGTGATAGTCTAACTCCATCTGGTACACTGATGGTTATTTTGCATCCTTGCCGAGGTGGTAAAAGGGAACGGGCAACTTTGGTCATCATGGCACGCGGTACGGGATTGATGGCTGGTTCGCCGACGGGAATAGCTAGTCCGGGTTTGGTGACGATGCCGACGCCAGCTCCCGCTAAAAAGATGACATCTGAGCAATTAGGCGTAATTTCAACATTGGTAATGATAGTAGTACCGTGCGTGATGTCTGGGTCATCGCCACCATCTTTTATTACTTGCGCCTCTCCACCACAAGCGGAGAGGCGCATTTTTTTAATGGGAATGATGATATTATCACCTTGGGGAAGTTGCAGAGATACTTGATGGAGGCATTCTTTGTTTTTTAAGGCCGTGAGGATGGCTTGTACGGCTGCCGTGGCACAAGCTCCCGTTGTATAACCACTTTTCAGTTCTTTTTTCACTTTAGCACCTCTTACTTTATAAGAAGAGCTGCCACGATGTGGCAGCTCTTTTATTTAAGGGGATTACCCTGCCTAGCGACTGTACCAGCTCTGCCAGGCAATGTTCCGTTGTAGACAGAACAGCGAGTAATATCTGTTAAATTTTTACCTTCTTCCAATAGGGCGAAAGTAAAACCAGCCTCCAAGGCACGCCGGATAAACTCATCCATAAGTGACAATTTAGAGAGCCCTTCCATTTCAGCATGGATAGTCCAAACGTTCCACTCTTTATCGCATTCTTTGAGCCAGTAATCGACGATATTGGCATCAGTGATGCCATTAGTGCCGAGCAGTTCGTCCATGGTAAGCATAGTTCCAGGAATTTGTATCGTTTGATAACTTTGTCCATTTAAAACGGGATAGAAAGGGGCATAACCGCGCACATCTGAACAGAAATCGAAGCCCATTTCATCTTGCACGGCTAGACTAAGTGTGGAGAGTTGCCACCCAGGAGCACCGCAAAAGCGTGGTTTTTCACCAGTCACTTGAAGAAATAACTCACACGCTTTAGAAAGATGTTCTGCGATTTTTTGGCGTGGTAGCTTTCCCACCTTATCTTGCCAATAGACATGGTCCCAGCAGTGAATGCCACAGGCATGTCCTTCACTTTGGGCTCTGAGAAGCGGTGCTGTATTAGGTTCCACGATTTTAGGGGCAGGAAGTAAAGTGCCGTAAAAAATCGTTTTTAGGCCATAAGTGGAAGGTGCCTTAGTGCGGAGCATTTTTTGGAGAAAACCGGGACGAAAGATGCGCCGAATGGCTTTTCCAGAATTATCTGGGCCCATGGAGAAGAAGAAACTGGCTTTAATGCCGTATTTTTGAAAAATATCAAGCATCTGAGGAACGCCCTCATTATATCCGCGTTTGGTATCGACGTCTATTTTGATGGCAATTTTTTTCATTTTTATACATTGCTTTCTTTGCTGTCTTTTTTCAATTCTTGGACATACCAATCCAAGGTGAAGCGAATGGCATCGCGCAAAGAGGTGTGTGCTTCCCAGCCAAGCATATTTTTCATTTTTTCGACGGAAGGCACGCGGTCTTGCATATCGTCATAATTTTTGCCGTAATATTCAGCAGCAGGAACATCGACGAGTTTCACTTTATTAGCTTGTGTGGCAAATTCAGGATATGTTTTCATTTCAGCGATGATCATTTCTGCCATTTCGCGAATGGAATAATGATTATGTGGATTACCGATATTAAAGATTTCACCGTTAGCTTTGTTATCTTTATTGGCAATGATGGTGATGAGACCGTCAATGCCATCACCTACCCAGATGAAGGAGCGTTTTTGTGCCCCACCACCGACTAAATTGATTTTGCCGGTATAGAGAACATCGTAGATAAACTGGGTGATAGAGCGTGCTTTATGCACTTTAGCATCGGCAAATCTATCGAGATGCGGTCCAATCCAGTTGAACGGACGGAAAATAGTGAAAGGTAAATCTTTTTCTTGGCCAAAGGCGAAGAGCACGCGGTCCATCATCTGCTTACTGCAACTGTAAATCCAGCGACTTTTTTTGATTGGGCCTAAAGTCAAAGTGCTTTCATCTTCCCTCATGATGCGACTACTTTCTGTTGGCATACCGTAAACTTCAGAAGTAGATGGGAAGATAACTCTTTTGTGGTATTTAGCACAAGTTTTGACCAATTGTAAGTTCTGCTCAAAATCCAATTCAAAGGTCCAAAGTGGGCGTTCGATATAGTAGGCTGGACGCGCTATGCCAGCGAGCGGAATGAGCACATCACATTCTTTAATGGCATTTTCTAGCCAAGCGGTTTCTTTGAAAACGTCGCCGACTTTCATAGTAAAGCGCGGATTGTTGGCAAAAGTCTTTAAATTGTTGTCATAGAGGTCAAAGCCGACAACTTCCCAATCCGTTTTTTTCATAATTCCCTCTAAGAGGAAACTTCCGACGAAACCATTTACACCAGTGATTAATATTTTCATATTCATATTGCCGTGAGATACAGAAGTTATTTTTATTTTGCACGTCTGTATTGGCAGAGAAGGCAGTTTTCCCACCCTTCGATTTTTATTTTGCTTTTCAGGCCCCTGCCGTACCTAAATGCAGAGAGTTTTACTATTGTTAAGAATAGTTGGCCTTAGCTAAGGGAAGCAAGGCGATATATGATTATTGATTTTATAACTAAAATGAAGAAAAAGCAATTTATATAGTTTGATAAAAATACAACTATTATTTTAAGAGCTGTCCATCAGAAAGGAAACATTTTAAATCGCGCGAAGAAGCGGCCAAATTCTTTCCTTCTTGACAAGAGGCACGTAGAATAATTAACCAATCGCGACCGCATTTGACGAGGACTGTTCCATCGCCAGGGCGGCGGACTGTTCCAGCTTGGTAGTATTTATAATCGCCGTAATGCCACTGATAGGTTTTTTCTGCCAATACTTGCCCCCACCAAATGTATAATTTTCTCCCCTTTGAAAAAGAGAAGGCTCCTGGGAAGGGATAGGCGACGGCGCGGATAAGATTGTAGACATCATTTGCCGACTGTTTCCAATTGATGCAACCATCTGCTGGTCTGCGTCTGCCAAATTTTGTAGCCAGGTCTTCATCTTGGGGTTGACGCGGAATATCTCCAGAGAGTAGGTGGGGCATAATTTTTTCCAGCATGATAGGAACAGCATGACTGACTTTTTTAGATATGCTGTATGCTGTGTCGAGCGTATTTATTGGAAAAGATTGTTGGGCAATGATGTCGCCTTTATCGGCCCACTTGGTCATCTCATGTAGTGTGATACCCGTTCTTTTCTCTCCCTTTAAGATGGCCCAGTTGATACAAGCACGACCGCGATAACGTGGCAAGAGAGAACCATGGATATTGAAGGCTCCTAGCGGTACCTCTAAACAACGATTGGGGATGATAGCTCTGTAGTAGACAGAAAGCACTAAATCGGGTTTTGCCTGCTCAAATAACTGCAAGGCTTCCCCCTTCATAGAACGAGAGCGATAGACGGGAATATGGGCCTTTTTTGCTAGTTCATAGACGGAGTGAAACCACTGGCGCTCGTTGGTATCGTCAAAATGCGTGAAGATGATGGCGATATTTTGTCCTTGGCGCAAGAGCTCTTTTAGGCAAGCGTAACCAGGCTCACTGTACAGAAAAAGCGCTAATTTAGGCTTGCTGTTCATCTTGGTCCTCCCAGATTTTCTTGATGACAAAGCGCGGTCTTTTTTGCACTTGTTTGTAGATGCGTCCAATGTATTCGCCGATGATACCCAGGCTCATGATGGATATACCGGTGAGAAAGAATTGTATTGTCATCAGGGTAAATAATCCATCGGCCTCGGAGCCGATGACGAAACGGCGAATGAACATATAGGCGACGAGAATAAAACTGAGAAAAGAAATAATCATGCCACTCATCGTCACCCATTGCAATGGTGAAAGGGAAAAACTGGTCATCAAATCAAAATTGAGACGGATGAGCCGGAAGAGGCTGTACTTAGAAGTTCCATGCGCTCTTTCGCGGTGGGCCACTTCAATTTCTGTAGGATTGACGGCATATTTTTGTCCCAAAGCGGGTATAAAAGTAGTAGTTTCCCCTGTATTGGCAATGATGTCGACAATGCGACGCGAATAACCACGTAACATACAACCGTAGTCGTTGATTTTTAGTCCGGTGATACTGTTAGTGACTTTATTGACGATTTTAGAAGCTACTTTGCGGTAAATAGGGTCATGCCGATTGGCTCTTTTTGTACCGACCACATCGTGTCCTTTATCCATTTCCGCAATCAATTTGGGAATTTCCGAGGGCGGATTTTGTAAATCGGCATCTAATGTGATTATGTAGTCGCCATGTACATTGCTAAAAGCGGCCATGATGGCCATATGTTGACCGAAATTGCCGTTGAAGTCTATTAAACGCACGTTTTGTTGATGAGATAAATAGAAATCGTAAAGGAGGGCAAAAGAACTGTCTTTACTGCCATCGTTGACAAAGATTATTTCAAAAGGGCGTTTCAGTGCTTCCATGACAGGCCAAAGTTCGCCAAAGAGGCTCGGCAGAGAATCTTCCTCGTTATATACCGGAATGACGAGAGAAATGAGCGGATTTTTACCGTTAGATGCAGTGCCGTTAATAGCTTTTATCGACATATAGCTAACACTGCCTCAATGACGTCTTGCACATCATTGTCCGTCATTTTCGGGAATAATGGCAGGGAAACAATTCTTTCACTTACATCTTCAGCTACTGGCAAATCGCCTTTATTTAAACCGGTAATTTCTTTGTAGGCGCTAAAGAGGTGTAGAGCTTGATAGTGGTAAGCGGTACCAATATTGCGTTCTTTCATCTTGGCCATAAATTCGTTGCGAGTAAAGTCAAGTTCTTTTAAATTCAAGAGCGGGGTATAGATATGCCAAGCGTGTATATTGCCTTCTTCGATAGGTGGTGGTAGGGTCATGGCAGCTAAATCGGCAAAGGCATTATTGTAAGCATTTACTATTTCGGTGCGACGAGCATTGAAGGCTTCTAAATAGTTCATTTGGTCACGACCGATGGCAGCTTGAATATCCATCATTTGGTATTTTAAGCCTGGAATAGCAATGTCATAGTTGGCATTGCCCTTGGCTGCAAAGCGATTCCAAGCTCCTTTACTCATGCCGTTTTGGCGTTGTACGGAAATTTGTTCGGCAATTTTTTCGTCGCTTGTAGTAACCATGCCACCCTCACCGGTGGTGATATTTTTAGTCGGATGGAAGCTGAAAACGGCGATTCTTTTTTCTCCGCGACCAAAACCAACACGTTTTCCATGATAGCTGGCACCGAGGGCGTGAGCACTGTCTTCGATGATGGCTAAATTGTGTTTTTTAGCGATGGCTTCGATTTTATCCATATCGCAAGGGCGACCGGCAAAGTGTACGGGAATGATAGCACGCGTGCGCGGTGTGATTTTAGCTTCAATTTTATTTACATCGATATTGAAAGTATGAGGGTCGATGTCCACTAGAACTGGTTTAGCTCCAGCATAGATAATGGCATTGACTGTGCTGGCAAAGGTCATCGGTGTAGTGATGACTTCATCGCCAATTTGTACTGTCGCCATGGCTGCCAAGTGCAGACCGGCAGTTGCTGAATTTACTGAGATGGCGTACTTAGCGCCTGTATAAGTGGCAAATTTGTTTTCAAAATCTACTGTTTTAGGACCCATTGCTAGCCAACCGGAACGGATAGAATCGCAGACATCTTGAATAGCATTTTCGCTGACATCTGGCTTGGAAAAAGGTAAAAATTCTTTGCGCATGACAAATCCTCCTGAAATATAAATTATTTTTTATTTACGATGTAAAAATACCCACCGGGCGCAGAATAGATGTGTTGTTTGCCCACAATCTGCTCTACTGCAGTGCGTTTTCCTCCGTCAAAAACGATAAATACTTGGCGTGGACTACTCCATAAACGTTGTAGTTCGGCAGAATTTAGGAACCAGCCTTGACCTTCCTTTTGGTAAGAACCAAAGGCCAATTCTCCGCGATAGTTTGCTACATAAACGCGCGTTTTGAGGTAAAAGGGGATACCTTGAATGTAGTCACCATAGGAGACAATCGCAGCATTTGGTTGGCGTATCGTGGCTATATCTGCAGCAATATATTGGGCAGTGCGTGTATTTGCCACATAAGATTGGATATTTTGTAACCCAAAGGCACTGCTAAAAGAAATTATAATAATTGCCAGTGTAGTTAAGGCCATATTTTTAGTTCTCCACCATAAAATTAGGAGCAAGACGGAGCCGAAAAACAATGTCGCCAAGAGGAGCGAAGCGTTATGGATGACTATTTTGTTAGGCAGAAAGTGGTAATAATAGTTTGTACCTAGTAGAGCTACTACAAAAGTAATCCAACCACCAAAAGTCAAGGCGAGGCCATGTCCTAACCAATAATTTAAGTTTAAAGATTGCCAGATAGTTGCGCCCAGTAATACGGCCAGAGGTGACATACAAGGCATGATGTAAGGAGCTAGTTTGGAATCAGAGATTGAGAAAAAGATAAAGATGATAAAAAACCACAATAATAGATAGAGATTATCTTTTTGACCAAATTTAGATAGATTATGTCTCAATACACCTTCAGCGGAGAAGAGAGCCGGTAAGAAGCCCAACCAAGGAAAGGTGCCCACTAGCACGATGGGAATAAAGAACCAGAACGGTTTATAGCGGTGCATCATCTTGGTAGCAAAGCGCAGAAAATGTTCGCGGATAAAGAAAAAATAGAAAAAATCAGCATTAGCATGACAAACTAGATAAAACCAAGGCACACTAATGATAAAAAAGAGGCCAATTCCCGGCCAATATAAGAGGTCCTTTACAATGCGCCACTCTTTAGTCAAGAGCATGTACCAAAAGATGATTCCTAATGGTAGGACGATGGAAATGAGACCTTTGGTCAGCAATCCCAACGCTAAAGCGGCATAAAATAACAGTAACCAGTGGCGTTGGCGATAGAAATGGGCTTTATAGAAGGCTACCATGGAAATAGTGATAAACATGGAAATGAGCATATCCAAGATATCTATAGACCCGATGATAACCGTCAAACTCATTGTGGCCATAATGACAGCCGTAAGCATGCCTACTGTCTTATTATACATTAAACGGGCAATGTATGCGGTAAAAAATATGTTTAATACGGCGGCGCAAGCTGGTACCACGCGCGTAGCCCCATTGCTAGGGCCAAAGAGATACATGGAAAAGGCCGTTAACCAATATTGTAGGGCTGGTTTTTCAAAGTATTTTACTCCGTTTAAGTGTGGCGTGATGAAGTTGCCAGTAGCGAGCATCTCGCGGGGAATTTCCGCATAACGTCCTTCGTCAGGGTCCATCAGGGGATAGGAGTTGAGATGGACAAAATAGAGCAGGATAATGACCAGTGCTAACAACAGCAAAACCCATTTTTTGTTTTCTTTTAAATATGTAAGCATATACACCTCATCAGAAATTCAAACTTATAACAATACAATACTATATATACTACACAGAAAAACGAATAAAAACAAGTAGTTACTTGGAAGCTAGGAGGATACTTTTAAAATATTTGGAGAGCGTTTGCTGATTGGAATTGGCCAATAAATTAACAACTAACGGTGTTAGGAATGTTTTTTAACAATGCACAAAGTTGTTTTTAATTTATCTTTGTTACTAAATTAAATTATTTATGCGAAAAGGTCAATTCTTACTCGATAAGACGGAATTTCACTGGATATGAGGGGACATTTATATAGTGAAATTTTGACAAAATAAAAAAAATATGTTTACAAATTTACAAATATAATGTATATTATTAACATTAAAACAAATGAAAGTTTTCTAACTGAAGAAAAAACATTTGTTTGATAAAAAATTTAATAAAGACAAAGGAGTTGGTGGTAATGTCGGTAGGTGAGAAAGTAGATGTGATGGCACATGATATCAGTTTGCCGGAATTGACTTTCCGAGGAATGTTTTTGGGCATGTTATTGACGGCTATTTTTACGGCTTCAAACGTTTATTTAGGATTGAAGGTTGGTTTAACTTTTTCCTCTTCTATCCCCGCAGCAGTTATATCTGTGGCCGTGTTGCGCATGTTTAAAAATTCTAATATTTTAGAAAATAATATGGTGCAGACGCAGGTTTCGGCAGCAGGAACATTGTCGGCAATTATATTCGTTATACCAGGTTTACTTATGTGTGGATATTGGACACATTTTCCCCTTTGGCAAACCTTTTTGATTTGTATTTGTGGTGGAACTTTAGGGGTTATCTTTACCATTCCTTTGCGTCGGGCGATGGTTGTACATAGTGATTTGACTTATCCAGAAGGCAGAGCGGCGGCAGAAATTTTAAAGGCCGGTAGTGTAGTGCCTGGCGAAAATAATAAAGAGAAAGTTAAAGATGATGAAAATGGCTTGCGAGAAATCGGCTTTGGTACTGGTATTGCCGCTCTTACTGGACTTTGTTCTTCTGGTTTTCGCCTTCTTTCCGGAGAAATTAGTTGGGCTTTTATGGCTGGTAAGGCCGTTTTTAATGTCACTTGTGGCCTTTCTTTAGCACTACTAGGGGCTGGATATTTAATTGGCATGGCTGGTGGCATGGCAATGCTCATTGGGTTAATTTTGTCTTGGGGCATTATCACGCCGTATTTTTCTAGCTTGGTACATATACCAGCTGGTATGTCAATGGTGGATTTTGCTTACAGCGTTTGGTCTAGTAAAGTGCGTTTAATCGGTACTGGGACCATCGGCATTGCTGCCCTTTGGACTTTACTCATGCTTTTAAAGCCGGTTATCGATGGCATGAAAGAAATGTGGGAAAATACCAAACGAGGCGGAGATACCGCTCAAAATCTTCATCGCATGGATACAGATTTGTCTCCTAAATGGATGGGTATCATTTTTGCCATTACGGTGGTTTGTCTTTTCGGTACGTTCTACACATTTGTCGAGGCAATCGGCTTTTCCTTTGGTTTGACAGTGGCCTTTACTTGTTTAGGCACTTTTTTAGCTGTCTTAATTGGCTTTTTAGTAGCAGCAGCTTGTGGTTATATGGCAGGTTTGGTGGGCTCTTCCTCAAGTCCTATCTCTGGAATAGGTTTAATCGGCATCATCATTTCTTCCTTAGCTATTTTGTTGCTTGGCTCTACACAGGGCATTTTTTCTACGCCAGAGGGTAATAAATTTGCCATCGCTTTTGCTATTTTTACGACTAGCGTTATTTTGGCGACAGCGACGATTTCTAATGATAATTTGCAGGATTTAAAGACCGGTCTTTTAGTCGGTGCCACTCCTTGGAGACAGCAGGTTGCCCTGATGATAGGGTGTGTATTTGGAGCCTGCGTAATTGCACCAGTTTTAAATATGCTTTATGAAGCATATGGCTTTCCTGGTGCTTTCCCCCGTCCTGGAATGGACCCCTCGCAGGCGATGGCGGCACCACAAGCTACTTTGATTGAAACATGAAATAAAGGCCCTGAAACGGGCTATACTTCATATACCAGTCAGCGCATTTAGAAATGAGTGCGTAGCGATGGGTAAATAAAGCCCATCCGATACTGTTTTAATTGCTGGAAACCCCTAAAGGTAACTGAACTATGGTATAGACTTGAAAGACAGTCAAAATACAAAAGTGGCGAAAGCGAAAAAAATCAGTTACATGACAGATGGTTAAATCCTAAGTGTTTTAAATGGGCAATCAGCAGCCAAGACTCTAATAGAGTAAGGTTCAACGACTATTCCCCTCGTGGAAGTACCCAGAAAGCTATTGTTTGGGGATATGAATAGGCCTGAGCAGGTCAAGCTGCAGGATAAGATATAGTCTGTGCTTTGGCGAAAGTCAAAGAAGTTTCCAAGAGAACTGCATTGAAGGTAGCGCTTTGATGTGAACACTATCTCGCGCTTTCACAGGATGTTTAAGGAGGATAAAATTGAGAGCGGAGATAATACAGGAGCATATTAGCACAAGGCATCTTTAAAAATAATATCGATTGGAGTTTAATTGCTTCCGGCGTAGTGCTGGGAATAGTGATTATTATCGTAGACATTGTCTTGAGACGTACTAAAACCGGTTTTTGTATTCCACCTTTAGCAGTAGGCATGGGGATTTATTTACCTCCAGCCGCCAATGTCCCTTTAGTTATCGGAGCGGTTATCGCTTATTTTGTGCACAAGCATTTGAAGAGAAAAGTGGAAGCTAAGAGTGCAGAGGAAGCGAAAGAATACATTGAAAAACATGAACGGCGCGGTGTTCTTTTCTCATCTGGTTTGATTGTCGGGGAAAGTTTAATGGGCGTAATTGTCGCTTCTATTGTTGTAGCTTCAATAACAGCTGGTGGCAGCGATAATCCACTTGCCCTAGTAGGCGCGGGATTTGCTCACACGGCAGACATCTTAGGACTTATAGTTAGCACTTTGGTAATGGTCTGGTTTGTCAGACGTATTGTAGCAGATAAATAAGTAGTAAATATTTTTGCAAGAGGTCCTCTCTTAATGGGGGACTTCTTTTTTTATTGCTGAAAAATACTTGCATACTTTAGTTTTTTTGCTTAAAATTCTCAATAATAAGTTTTTCAGATAAATTTGTGATAAGATATAAGGGAAAAAAGATGAAATGGATTAATCATATTGTAGTGACTGGCACTCTCGTATATTTAGCAACTTTAGACCCCTTGTCGGCAGTTAGCAGTATGGCGGGGAGTGTTTTACCAGATAAAATTGAAGGAAGACCGCCCAAGGAAAAGAAAGCGTATTGGCAATGGCGGAAAAAACATCGCACTATTACCCATTGGCCGGTGATTTATCTTTTCCCGATGGCCATTATTTTATTGATATTGCATAAGCAGTATTTGCCGACTGAATATACGTTTCCCTTGCACTTAGGCGTGTTTGTTTTGCTCGGTGCACTTTTGCACATTTTAGAAGATGCCGTCTGTGGAAAAGTGCCATTATTATCGCGCAAGAAAAAAATTGGTCTACACCTCTTTCGGGTTACTTCGGTGGGAGAATACATTTTTGTTGTTGGTCTTTTAATTGTAGCGATATTAGCGCGAATATATATCGGTTTTTAATTATTTACGGGGTGAAGATGTGAATTTTGTATTGATTTTAATTGGCGTGCTTTTAAATGCCGTCGCACAACTGGTATTAAAAAAAGGAATGTCTCTAGTTGGTTCTGTGGCCATATCCTATGCTGGTATCATGCATATGTTGGTTAAAATTATCACCAACGTATATGTTTATTGCGGTTTGATGTGCTACGGCCTGAGCTTTTTGGTCTGGTTGATGGTGTTGTCCCGTGTGGAGGTCAGTTATGCCTATCCGTTTTTGAGTATTGGTTATATCGTAGCGGCCTTAGTTGGGTATTTCTATTTTGGAGAGAGTATGTCCATCTATAAGGTCGGTGGTATAGCCTTGATTTGTTTAGGCGTTTTTGTTTTGTATCGTTCTTAAGTGGTCGTTACCACAAGTGCCGTAACCGTAAGGTTAAAGGCTCTAACAATCGCAAGAAAGCAAGGATTGCCTTGGCAAGACTGCATAAAAGAGTAGCAAATCAGCGAGATAACTTCCATTGGCAATTAGCCCACAGACTAGTTGCCGAATATGCTCTGATATGCCTTGAGGACTTGAATCTAAAGGCTATGCAGAAACGATTTGGCAGAAAAATATCCGATTTTGGCTTTGCCGATTTCGTGAACAAGCTAAAATACATGGCATATAGAACAGGTGCATCTGTCGTAGAGATAGACAGGTTCTATCCATCAAGTCAGCTATGTTCGGATTGTGGGTATCAGAACACTGAAACCAAAAATCTAAAAATCAGAGAGTGGACTTGTCCTCAGTGTGGTCATACGCACAATAGGGACAGAAATGCTTCGATAAATATTGAACGCGAAGGAACAAGACTATTCTTCGCATAAAATAAAAATGGGCAGGGCATTGTCCATTGTGGAGAGAACTCGTAAGACCTGCTATTTCAGTAGGCGAGGTTCGCTAATATCCCAGAATCCCCCAGCTTTAGCCGTGGGGAGTATGTCAATCTGTTTATATCTTTATCCATTTATATAGGGAAAAGAGCGGTAGATTTATTCTAACTAAAAATTGACGAAAAACGGTTAAATAAAGTGAGAAATACATTTTATATGAGTGATAAATGGCGCTGGATAGTCAGTATTGTGTTAGCTGTTGTTATACAAGTAATTTTTATTTGTTTTTTACAGGTAATGATTATGGGGGGCGCTCGGGAAGCGAATTTACCAGAAAAGAAATTTGTTGTGCCAGTGATGACGCAGAAAACTGTACAAAGAAATGTAACGGTGGCTGTTGCTCCTTCTGCCATTAAAGCAACTCCTATGGCAGGGCAAAAATCTAAAAGCGTAGTATCGCAGTCTAAAGTGATTGTTCCAGCGAAGGGAAGCAGTTCATCTAAAGTGGCAGTAATGCCAGCAAAGTCGTCGACAACCAAGGCAACTTCGGCGCTGCCAGAAGCGCAGGAAAATAGTGTAGACGATGACGAGGTAGATACTGTTCCCCAACGATACAAGATGCCTTCTCTAAAAGATGTTAATTTAGCACAGTACTTTTCTGAAGGGCATCGCCTTGAACAACCAGTACCTTTTAAGAGTAATAAAAGGCCTGTTTTACCAGAAAATATCCCTCTGCCTAAACAAAGGATGGAAGTAGAAATTACCTATATGGTGGAAAAAGATGGACTGGTAAAGCGTGCTGATGTCAGCAAATCGTCAGGTAATGAGAAGATTGATAATATTGTTTTGGGCACCATTTATAAATGGCGCTTTAAGCCGATGCGGGAAAAGTATCCGATACCAATTCCAGAAATGTTTGTGTTTCTGCCAGGGCAGAGAACAGCACATCTTTTTCATTAACGGGATGGTAGAGTGTGGAGAATTTTCTTGCTAAAGTAAGATGAGATGTGCGAAAGAGATGCGCATTGGATAAAGGTGGGTGCTAGATTGCGAGTTCGCAAAAGAAATATGGCTTCTCAATATGGGAAAAATATGCAGTTGAGAATGATGAAGATCATGCTTATTTTTTTCGCGCTTTTTTTAGTTATTCTTGGTCGCTATATCTGGGTAGAAACCGTTCTGGGCCAAGAAATGAAAAAGAGGAGTCAATATCAAGTCAGAGAACAGGTCGCTGAATATTTGCCACGTGGTATAATTTACGACCGCAACCACCGGACCATGGCTATCAGCGTGATGACGAAATCTCTGTATGTAGACCCTAGTCATGTACAAAAACCGAAAGATTTAGCAGCGCAATTAGCACCTATTTTGCAGATGCCTGCGCAAGAAATTGTGGACAAAATCGGTCTAGGGGGAGGTTTTGTTTGGCTCAAGCGTGAGATGACTCCAGAACAGACCAAAGCGGTAGAAAATCTTATCAAGCAAAAACACTATTATAATTGTTTAGGAATGCGTAAAGAAAGCAAACGCTACTACCCCAACAATGAATTATCAGCTAATGTCATCGGTTTTGTCGGTACTGACCACGAGGGATTAGATGGTGTGGAACAATCCTTAAATGACGTCTTAAAAGGCAATGTGATTAGGAATTATCTCTCTACAGATATGCATAATCGCCCTATTTTAGATTCTATTTTGCACACTACCAGTGCTAGTCCAGACCATTGCAAAAATGTCGTTTTGACAATAGATAGCACGATTCAATTTATTACCGAGCAGGCATTAGATAAAGCAATGGTGGATTATCAACCGGCTAATGCTTTGGCCATTGTCATGGACCCAAAGACGGGAGAAGTTTTAGCGATGGCCTGTCGTCCCAGTTATAATCCCAATGCTTTTTGGAAATACAAGCCTACAGCATGGAAAAATCGTTGTATATCTTATGTATATGAACCAGGTTCTACTTTTAAGGCAGTCGTAGCTGCGGCCGCTTTGCAAAAGAAAATAATTGCGCCTAATGATACCTTTGTTGACCCTGGTGTTATCAATGTTGCTGATAGACATATTCAAAACTGGAATGGCGAAAGTTTTGGTACAGTAACCTTTACGGATATCGTCCGCGAATCGTTGAATACAGGCTTTGTCTATATTGGCATGAAATTAGGCGGACCAACTTTAATTGATTATGCCAAAAAATTTGGCTTTGGCCGTGTTACTGGCATAGATTTGCCGGGAGAAGAACGTGGTATTTTGTTTGACCCGAAAGATATGACCGCGCCAGATGTGGCCGTAACATCTATTGGGCAAGGGATTGCCGTTACGCCTTTGCAGATGATTACGGCGATGGCAGCTATTGCCAATGATGGTGTGCTTTTGAAACCGCGTATTGTCCGCTCCATCTATAATCACGATGGCAGTTTATATAAACGCATTGAACCGCAAGAAATTCATCGTTGCATAGATAGCAGTACAGATAAGACATTGACTATGTTGCTAGAGAAAGTCGTTTCCTCTGGTAGCGGCCAGAAGGCGGCCGTAGCTGGTTATCATATTGCTGGTAAAACTGGTACGGCTCAGAAAGTAGACATGGTGCATGGTGGTTATATGCCTGGAAAATACGTTGCTTCTTTCTGTGGTTTTGCGCCGACGGAAGACCCACGAGTGGTAGTCTTGGTCGTAGTTGATGACCCACATAAAGGTAGTTACTATGGTGGACAGGTCGCTGCACCGATAGCCAAAGAGATATTCTCCAAAGTGTTCCGCTATTTGCACATTGCTCCATCTGTACCGGTGGTGGAAGACTTGGGAACTGCCCCTAATGTAACCAAAGCGGTGCCCGTACCAGCGACCCCTTATCCGAAAAATGTTCCACCTGGAATGGTTGTTGTTCCAAAAGTTTTGGGCAAAACAATTCGCCAAGCTACGGAAATATTGGTGAAGGCTGGCTTAGATATTAACGTTATAGGAAGTGGTATTTGTACGGAACAAAATCCAGCTTATAACTCGATTGCCCCTCCTGGCATGAAAATAGAGGTGCATTTCTCTCCATAATTGTGTTAGAATAGTAATATTAAGCAATAAAAAGGCAGGTAGGAAATAATGCTCGATATAAAATTTGTGCGAGATAATACGGAAAAAGTTACAAAAATGTTGCAGAAGAGACACAATTCTTTAGACCTTACCGAGTTTAAAGAATTGGAAACGGCCAGAAGAGAGGTCATCGGCAAGACGGAAGCATTGAAGAACAGGAGAAATAGTGTTTCCAAAGAAATCAGTAAGATGAAGAAAAATGGCGAAGATGCGACCGATTTAATCAAGAGCATGCGTCAAGTTGGCGATGAAATCAGTGCCTTGGATAAAGAGCTGGAAGATATTGAAGCAAAATTGCGCGATATCCTACTTCATATTCCGAATATGCTCCATGAATCTGTCCCTGTCGGCAAAGATGACAGCGATAATCCAGAAGTGCGCCGTTGGGGAAAAGCTCCTGAATTTACCTTTACGCCTTTGCCACATTGGGATATTGCTTCCAAATTGGATATATTGGATGCAGAAAGAGCGGCAAAAGTAGCGAAATCTCGTTTTACTTTCTATAAGGGATTGGGCGCTCGTTTGGAGCGTTCACTCATTTCCTTTATGATGGACACTCATTCTAATGAACATGGTTATACGGAAATCTTGGCGCCTTATATTGTCAACAGAGATAGTATGATTGGTACCGGACAGTTGCCAAAATTTGCGGAAGATATGTTTAAAATTGACGGCGCAGAACTCTATTTGGTACCGACGGCAGAAGTTCCTACCACGAACTATCACCGCGACGAAGTATTGGACGGTAAAAAATTGCCAGAATATTATTGTGCCTATACCGCATGCTTCCGTAAGGAAGCTGGTTCAGCTGGACGAGATACACGCGGTTTGATTAGACAGCATCAATTCAATAAGGTCGAATTGATAAAATTTGTAAAACCAGAAGATTCTTATGCAGAATTAGAAAAGATGGTACGAGATGCTTCGCATATTTTGGAACTTTTGGAATTACCATATAGGGTAGTGACCCTATGTAGCGGCGATATTGGTTTTACTGCGGCTAAGACCTATGACATAGAAGTTTGGTTGCCAAGTGCCAATATGTACAGAGAAATTTCCTCTTGCTCCAATGTCGAAGATTATCAGGCTCGTCGCGCTAATATCCGCTTTAAACGCGATGCCAAAGCAAAACCAGAATATGTACACACATTGAACGGCTCTGGTTTGGCAGTTGGCCGTACAGTGGCTGCTATTTTGGAAAACTATCAACAGGAAGATGGTTCTGTGATTGTACCGAAAGTTTTGCGCCCATACATGGGAACTGATATCATAAAATAAAAAAGGCGGCGTCTTTTGACGCCGCTTTTCCAGTATCACAAACAAGTTTTGTAGGGTAAGCTAGTTTTCGCCCTAGCTTATTATCATATTTTGTCAATATTGAAAAATAAAAGGAGGGAAGAGGGCATTCTCCTGCCCATTTTGATGAAAAAGAGGTTGGCACCAGAATCATTTGTTTTTCCCGTTGAGGAAATAAAAAAAGGTTTTTATAGCGATGTGTATTTTATGCGTTCGCAGAAAATATTGGCCAAGGAACAGATGAATGTACATGTAACTATGCAGATATTTCAGCGTAATAACGCTATTTTGTGTGGTATTGATGAGGTTTTAGCGCTCCTTTATCAGTGTTCTTTAGAACCAGAGAAATTGCGTGTGCAGGCTTTACACGATGGTGATAGTATAGCACCTTGGGAAACCGTGATGTTTATAGAAGGAAATTTGGCCGATTTTATTCATTTGGAAACGGTCTATTTGGGAATTTTGTCCAGACAAACCAAGATTGCGACCAATAGTCGGCGCGTTGTGATAGCGGCGGGAGAAAAGCCTGTTTTGTTTTTTCCATCTAGATTTGACCTCTATGAAACGCAAGCTAGAGATGGCTATGCTGCTCATATTGGTGGTATGAGCAATGTTTCAACGGCAGCTAATGCCAGCTTATGGAAATCTTCTTTGCCATTAGCAGGAACGATACCACACGCTTTAATAGCTGCCTTTGGTGGTGATACAGTAGCGGCCACAGAGGCTTTCGCTCGTCACATAGACCCCCAAATTGGGACTGTGGCTTTAGTTGATTTTGACAATGATTGCATTGGCACAAGTTTACGCGTAGCACGGGCACTGGGCAAGAAATTAAAGGGAGTGCGCCTTGATACCTCGGAAAGAATGGTAGATAAATCTCTCTGGTCGGAAATGGGGCATTTCAATCCGACTGGAGTTAATCCTGTTCTTGTCAAAAAATTGCGTCATGAACTAGATGAGGCAGGATTTCCTTGGGTAAAAATTATCGTTTCCGGTGGATTTAATGCGGAACGTATTCGTCAGTTTGAGGCCGAAAAAGTGCCGGTAGATGTCTATGCCGTGGGAAGTAGTATTTTTACCGCGGGACAAGTTGATTTTACGGCAGATATCGTGCGCGTAAATGGTCAAGAAGTGGCGAAGGCTGGGCGGAGGTATACTCCTAATCCACGCCTAGAAGAGGTAAGTATGAAATGAGGGAGTAGAAAAAAATGAGCGCAGGAGATATATTCTTGTGGTTATTAGTGGGAGCTATGGGATTTTATTAAGATTGTCCATTCGCATTTGACCGGACAAGGTTAGTAAACATATAGAGAAATTTGTATGTAGTCATAGCAAGAGTGAAGCTATGCGACAAAGAAACTGAATTGCTGGAAATGCGTAAAGTTAGTCATACCACAACGCAAGGCTGAAAGAGGTCTATTCGTGAGGGTGGCGAAAGCAAAAAGAAATGATTAAATGGCGTATGGTTAAATCCTAAGCGCTTTAGATAATCGCAAATCAGCAGCGAAATTCCGAATAGGAAAACGTTCAACGACTATTCCTCGTGAGGGAAGTAGGCTAAAAGCGATGGTTAGCTGAAGCGGTTTCGCCTAATACTCTAAAAGGGCAGGGAAAAGATATAGTCTGTGCTTTAGTGAAAGCTAAAGAAGTTCATTGAACTGCGCTAGAGTAGCATTCTAGTGTGAACAAAACAGTCCTTTAATAAGTAGCTCCTAAGTAGCAAGAGAGCTGAAAAAACAGCCACCCTTCAAGGGTGGCTGTTTTGCTATTTATTTTAACTTGAAAAAAATTATTGCTCTCCGACTAGTTTGACTTCTGGGTAGAGATGGACGCCGTGTTTAGCATAGACCCGTTTTTGTACTTCGCTAATTAAGGTCAAGACATCTTTGGCAGTCGCATTGCCTGTGTTTATCACGAAACCAGCGTGTTTGAGGGAAATTTGAGCACCACCGACTGAAAAACCCTTGAGTCCAGTTTGGTCGATAAGCGTACCAGCAAAATAGCCGGGTGGTCTTTTAAAAGTAGAGCCAGCACTTGGCATATCCAAGGGCTGTTTACTTTCGCGTCTTTGTGTCAAATCGGCCATGCGAGCGAGGATATTTTCCTTATCTGCACTGGTCAACTGCAATTCTACCTCACAGATGACTTCACCATTTTCTTGAAAAATGCTGTGTCTGTAAGCAAATTGTAATTGTTCGCGGTCGTAGTGATGTATGTTTCCCGCCTTATCGACGGCGATAACTCCAGAAACAACATTTTCTATTTCTCCATCGTAGGCTCCGGCATTCATGTAGACGGCACCGCCAATACTGCCTGGGATGCCAATGGCAAATTCTAAACCAGAGAGGCTGTGTTCGCCAGCAAAGAGCGAAACATCCTTGAGCATAGCGCCAGCACCAGCGACAATTTCGTCGGTGCCACGGAGTTTAATTTGGCCAGAAAATTGATTGAATTTAATTACTAAGCCACGAATTCCCTTATCAGAAACTAAGACATTAGAACCATTACCTAAAATAGTATATGGACAGTCATATTTATTGATAATGTGGAAAACTTTTTGCACTTCTTCCGTAGAAGCTGGAAAAAATAAAATATCAGCTGGCCCACCAATTTTGAAAGTAGTTTGGCGGGACATCGGTTCAGCAAAAAGTAATCGTGTGTGGTCAAAATTGGTACGCAATTCATCACTGCAAATTTGTAAATTGTTCACAAACATTTTTTTCACTTTAGATATTCACTCGTAATTTTTAGGGATTGAAAATTCTGTTGACGCAGAGCCTCATAGATAACGATAGAAACCGCATTAGAAAGATTGAGAGAGCGCGCTGCTGCTAACATGGGGATGCGGACACAGTCATCTAAGTGCTCTTTGAGAATATTTTCTGGAATTCCGGCATCTTCGCGGCCAAAGACGAGAAAATCGTTTGGTCCATATTGCACTTCGCTATAACTGTGAGGTGCTTTTGTTGTGAGAAAATGCATGCGAGCTTGTGGGTACTTTTGAAGGAAATCGGCAAAGCTGTCATGATAATATATTGTCAGCAAATGCCAATAGTCTAAACCAGCTCGTTTTAAATGCTTATCATCTGTGGAAAAGCCCAACGGTCTAATCAAGTGCAACGTGGACGCAGTCGCTGCACAGAGACGGGCAATATTGCCGGTATTAGGTGGAATTTGTGGTTCGATTAATACGATATGCATGAGTTAAGCCTTGTGTTTTAAAAGTACTTTATGAGATAGATTAATGCGCCCTTGATTATCTATTTCGACAACTTTTACTTCCAGTGTGTCGCCAATTTTTACGACATCTTCCACTTTTTCGACGCGCTTATTAGCCAATTGCGAAATATGACAAAGACCTTCTTTACCCGGTAATAATTCGACGAAAGCGCCAAAGTTCAAGATTCGCGTAACTTTACCGGTGTAGATTTCGCCGACTAAGATATCGCGGGTCAAATTAGTAATAATTTTCTGGGCTTTTTCAGCACTTTCAACATCAGCAGAAGTTATACGTACAGTGCCATCGTCGTCGATGTCGATTTGTACGCCAGTTTCCTCGATAATTCCTTTTATAACTTTGCCACTTGGTCCAATGACATCGCCAATCTTGTCAGTAGCGATTTTCATGGTCAAGACACGTGGGGCATAGGGAGATAAATCGTCGGCAGGTTTACTGATGACCTCTAACATTTTTCCGAGGATGAAAGCTCTGCCTTTGTGAGCTTGTGCCAAAGCAGCTGCGAGAATTTCTCTAGTAATGCCGGTGAGTTTAATATCCATTTGGATGGCGGTGACTCCATCGGCAGTACCAGCGACTTTAAAGTCCATGTCGCCGAGGGCATCTTCCATACCCTGAATATCTGTCAAGATGGTGTAGTCTTCCCCATCTTTTACTAGACCCATGGCAATACCTGATACTGGTTTGCGGATAGGTACGCCAGCATTCATGAGGGAAAGGGTACTGCCACAAACACTGGCCATAGAGCTAGAGCCATTTGATTCCAATACTTCGGAGACCAAGCGGATAGTGTAAGGAAATTCTTCAGAGGAAGGAATTACGGGGACAAGTGCTCTTTCTGCCAAAGCCCCATGACCGATTTCGCGGCGTCCTGGACTACGCATTGGGCGAGCTTCACCAACACTGTAGCCTGGGAAATTATAATGATGAATATAGCGTTTAGATGTTTCTGGTCCGAGGCCGTCGATGATTTGTTCATCGCCGAGTGGCCCAAGAGTAGCGATGTTTAGTACTTGTGTTTGCCCACGAGTAAAGAGCCCGGAACCGTGTACGCGTGGCAAAATACCTACTTCACAGCTGATAGGACGTACTTCGTCGAGGGCACGACCGTCGGGGCGAATTTTTTCTTTAGTAATCATCTTGCGTACGGCTTCTTTTAACAGTTTATGCAAGATACTATCTATGGCTAATTTGGCATCTGGATAGATTTCAGCAAAATGTTCTTGCGTTTCCTTATTAACGTTGCTAATTGCCTCAGCACGCTGTTGTTTATCCTTTTCGCGCATAGCAGTGTCTAGTTTTTCGTAGGCGAAGGAGCGAATGGCACTATTCATTTCTTCACTCGGCAAGAAAAGTTTAAAGTTACGTTTTTCTTTTCCGCATTCAGCCACGATTTTTTGTTGGAATTCCACTAATTCGCGGATGGCTTTATGGCCGAAGAGGATGGCATCTAAGATGACATCTTCGGGTAATTCATTGGCACCAGCTTCCACCATCATGATGGCATCGTGGGAGCCAGCAACGGTGAGATTTAAGTCTGATTTTTCTCTTTCTTCAACTGTGGGGTTGATAACGAATTCACCGTCAACTCTGCCAACACGTACGCCAGCAATAGGGCCAGCAAAAGGAATATCAGAGAGGCAGAGTGCAGCTGAAGCACCCAGCATACCGACCAATTCTGGGGCATTATCCTGCTCTACAGAAAGAACGGTAGCTACGATTTGCACATCGTTGCGAAATCCTTCCGGAAAGAGGGGGCGCAAGGGCCGGTCAATCAGACGACTGCATAAAATAGCAGATTCTGGGGGGCGTCCTTCGCGTTTGATAAATCCGCCAGGAATTTTTCCGGCGGCATACATTTTTTCTTCATAATCTACTGTTAAAGGGAAGAAGTCTACTCCCTCGCGCGGTTCAGCAGAAGCAGTAGCAGTGGCCAAAACGACCGTATCACCGTAGCGGACTAGTGCAGAACCATTGGCCTGCTTAGCCATCTTGCCGGTTTCCACAATCAGTTTGCGACCGCCTAACATTGTTTCAAAACTATACATATATTTACACATCCTCATAATAAAAAAACGGGAAACTGCTATCAAACAAGATAGACAGCTTCGCCGCTGTGAACATATTGATGAAATCTAGTTAAAACTTTCCCGCACACTAAAACAGTATCGCTTTAGTAGCGAAAGTAGTTTCTTTTCTAGATTTATTTCTTGCCCGCTTTACCGATGCTTAATTTCTGTATAATTGCACGATAGCGTTCGATGTCTTTGCCATTGAGATAAGCAAGTAATCTGCGGCGATGACCGACCATTTTCAAGAGACCTCTGCGGGAATGGAAATCTTTTTTGTTTTCTTTCAAGTGTTCGGTGAGATAATTAATGCGTGCAGTTAAAAGGGCAATCTGTACTTCTGGAGAACCAGTATCTCCTTCGGTTCTAGCATTATCTTTAATAATTTGGTTCTTTTGTTCTTTTGATAACATAAAAATCCTCCTAAACATATATAGACCTTAACCAGGCAACCGTCGGAGTAGTCGGTAACCGCGTTAAGGTTATCGGAACAAACACTCCAATCATATAAAAAAGGATATCATAAAAATGTGGTACTGTAAATATTAATTATAAAAGTTTTTCCCTTTTGTTCACAATGGTTTTAAGATTAATTATTAAGGATAAGCAAAAGAAAAAATGGGGAGCAGAAATGGCTTGTTTTAACTGAAAGTGTTAAGTTTCTTTGTGAAATAGGTATTATATTGCTATGACTGTTTTTGGAAACATGAGGAGTTTTTTATAGATTATATTAAATCACTTAAAAAGAGAGACTAAAGAGAGAATTGCCAAATAGGCTAATTCGCGGTAAAATAGAGGAAATTAGCTAAATTATAATTGTATCGGTAAGTGAAGAGCGTGTGTATCTCTGATTCTTTTTTTTTGCTTAGTTAAGGTCAGAAAAACAGCATTTCGGTTGCCGTATTTAAAGGTGTTCAAGGGGTTGTAAAAAATGCTGTGGGCATTTCTTCTGGCAACTACGGGAATAATTGTCTTATTTGTATTTTTTATCAGTAAAGTAGCACAGTTCTTGGGCATTGAATTGGCCTTTAAAACATATGTACTATGCACCATTATGGCTGTTTTTTGTAATTGTGTAGTCATTTCGACAGCGATGTATTACCCAATGAATCACTTCACGATTGTGTTATTATTGGTTGTTTTTTCTACTTTTATTGTGACGTTTTACAACCAGCGGGTTTTACGAGGGCAGAAAAAGAAAAATGACTTATTAGTTGCGCATAATAGTGAAGTCGCTGTTCCGCGGAAAGAAGATTGTGCTTTAGAAAAAGTATTAGAAGTAGAACAAGCAGATGTTGCACCGCCCAAGGTAGAACTAGAAGTAATGCGGGGTGGTTTGCCTAAGGAGGGTGCAGATACCGCTGTTAAAGCGGTGAAAATAGTTCCAGCTGAGATAGCTACTGTAACTGTAGTAGAGAAAGAAAAAACGGACATTCAGCTCACGCCATTGGAGCGAGAGGGGCTATTAAAATCTCTGCAGAAATTTTCTACGTTTGAAGATATTTTAGATGAAGCTCAACGCGTTTATGCAGAAAAAAGTTATCATCAGTACATATTTATCATGGAATATGCTTTAGAACATTGCCAAGCTGAGGAGTACTTGCCGTTTCTCTGTTTGGAATTGGGAAATGTTTATAAGAATTTAGGTTTTTATCGACACGCCGTTATTTTATTGCAAAGAGCTGTACAATGTCCGGTTTTTCGTAACAATGATGCGAGTAGGCAATCGCTAGAAATGCAGATTAAAGAGATGCAGATGGCGATGTTTAGTTAAAGAAACAAGGTATTATTTTGGCATTAATTAAAGGAAAATTATCGTTGACCATACGAAAATCTATGTTTGGAAATCGCGTTTAGTGTGTATAGAGCTCGACGTAAGTAGTATTTGGGAAATTAAGAATCCTAATGCTTTTTAGGAGTGGCAAAAATTGCTTTTAGAAAAGTAACTTGTTGGAGTCATTTTGTGTTATTATAGGATTATTAATAAAATACAGGGAGGCTTTCGGATGAAAAAGAGTAGAGAATTTTTAGGCTTGCCGATAATCAGCATCACAGAGGGTTGTGAATTTGGCAACAGCAAATCTTTGCTGATAGATGCTGAAAAAGGAGCAGTGGCAGCCATTGTTATAGAAGATGATGATTGGTATCATGGCATAAAGTTGTTGCCGTATTCTTCTGTCATCGCTATTGGCCAAGATGCTATTACCATTACGAAGAGCGAAGATATTTTGACCATCGACGAAGCAGCTGAATTTGAACCTCTTTTAGAGGCTAATATTCGAATTATAGATACAAAGGCAATTACTAAAAGTGGTACCAAGGAAGGTATTGTCGTTGAGTTTTACATCGATGAAGATGGTCATGTAGATAGAATCGTCTTGGATAAAGATGATATTGAAATCGCTGCTGCTGACATATCTATCTTTGGGAAAGAAGTTACCATTATCAATAGTGATGATATCAATAAGACCGATAAAAAATCGGTTACTCAAACAGCAGTAACGGACAGTAGTGAAAAAAAAAATAAAAATGTGAAGGAAACTCCGGTTGTAAGCAAGACAGAAGTGGAACCGGTAAAGCCTGAACCAGAAGTGGCACAGACTGCTACTAAGGAAAAGGTCGTTACTCCATCGACATCAGTAAGTGCTAAACCAGCACCTACTGTGGAAAAAGCGGTCGAATCAGCTAAAGATTTGCCCAAAGAACCAACGCCTAAAGAACCTGCTAAAAAAGTGGCTCCAGCAGTTCAGACACCAACCAACTCTACTCCAGCTAGTACCGCCTCTAATGTAACCCCGTTGAAATCAGCTCCTAAACCAGCTGAACCGTTGAAAACGGCTCGTTCCATTACTGCTAGCTCGGCAGAAGACCGTCACCGCCGTTTCTTGCTCGGCAAAAAAGCTACCCGTCGCATTGAAGCGGATAATGGTGTCTTGATAGTAGACGAAGGTGGCGAAATTACGGAAGAAGTTTTGCAGAAGGCAGAATTGACCAATAAATTGATGGATTTGTCCATTAATGTGAAATAATAGCACATCGATTTAATCGCTGAAACTCTATATGGAGTTTGGGGTATGATTACATACAAATCCAATCATAAAAATGGGCAGGGCATTGTCCATTAAGAGAGAAAATGTAAGACCTATTCATCTAGCATGAAGGCTATTTTCGCTTGTATTTTAGAATCCCACGAATTTATTCGTGGGAGTATATCAAAAAAACTCGTAGAAGATTTCTCTCTGCGAGTTTTTTCCTTCTTATTCGGTATAATGGGCACCTAGGAGGATTTGTTTGAAATTAAAAGCTGTAATAATCACCATTGCTGGAATTGTTTCGCTGTTTATGGTTACCACCGGGGCAGCCTTTTTGGCCATTAAAAATACCAGTGGTATTGCCACTGGTATTTATGTTGATAATGTCAATTTATCGGGCATGACACAGGAAGAGGCCGAACAAGCATTGACGAAAAATTTTCACAATATCAGTGCAGATGGGGTCATAACACTTCGCTATGACGATGCAGAACAGGTGATAAAACCAAAAGAAATAGATATGCGTTGCGATACCAAACAGATGGCAAAAGAGGCTTATCGTATCGGCAGAACGAATCATTTTTTTGTTGATTTAGTGGAAAAGTTGTTTGCTATTTACTATGGTAAAGAGTTGGAAATTCGTATTTCCTATAATCAAAAAAAATTGCAGAGTATTGTACATAGTTTGGCACAAAAGATAAATCGTCCCCCAGTGAATGCCAGCTGTGTTTTGCTGGGTGGCAAAATTGTGAAAAAAGCAGCAGTGCCAGGGCAAGAAGTAGAAGAACAAGCATTATTAAAGAATATTGAAAAGGTACTCAATGACCCTCCCTATCCGCATGAAATAGAAGTATCCCTCAAAGAAGTTCAGCCCGCTATTACGGATGATGATATCAGAAATATCAATGCCGTGATTGGTGTTTATACGACACACTTTAATCCAGCAGCAGTAAATCGCAGTAAAAATGTGCAGGTGGCGGCAACGGCTTTAGATGATACTTTGGTGAAGGCCCATCAGGTATTTTCCTTTAATGGGACTGTGGGTCCACGCATCAGTAGTGCGGGCTATAAATCGGCGCCAGTTATTATCGATGATAAGGTTGTGCCGGGTATTGGTGGTGGAGTTTGTCAGGTCAGTTCGACCCTCTATAATGCTATTTTGCTAGCTAATCTAACACCAGTAGAACGAATAACACATTATCAACCTGTATCTTATGTGCCAAAGGCCTTTGATGCTACGGTGGCCTATGGAGTAATTGATTTTCGCTTTAGAAATAGCTTAGCTAATAATGTCTATATTTTGACGAAAACTACACATTCGACTTTGACTATTTACATATTGGGCAATCGGCAGGATAAAGGGCCATATCAGATTATTTTGCAAAATCAAGATAATGCTGACGGTAGCGTATCAGCTTATCGTCTTTATAAAGAACAAAATAAAATTATTAAGAGAGAATTGTTGCATCGTGATAAGTGGTAACAGCATTTCTCCAGCGTTGTCAAATTGCTAAAAGGGGTAAAAAATGGTAAAATAAATACCATAGTATTAGAATTGGCATTACTGTCGCCATTGTGATATTCACCCACCCAGAAGGGCCGTTGCCACGGGGTGATAATTTAAGAAAGGATGTGGAGAGGCGTTTTTAAGAACGAACATCTTTGCGCCAGTTTATATGAATTTTTCGGAAAAAGAACAGGACGTTACTTGGAATGAAGATATAAAACAAGAGGAAGTAAAAATTACCCATGAAGCGATGGGCAATGAAACTACTGTTGTTAAGAATAAATATAATGCTAAACAAATTCAAGTCTTAGAGGGCTTAGAAGCAGTTAGAAAGAGACCAGGGATGTATATCGGTGACCAATCCATCCATGGTTTACATCACCTTGTTTCAGAAGTTGTTGATAATAGTATCGATGAAGCATTAGCCGGTTATTGTACGCATATTGAAGTCATTATTGAAAAGGATGAGAGCATCACTGTAGTTGATAACGGACGTGGTATACCAGTAGATATGCACGATAGCGGTAAACCAGCGGTGGAAGTCGTTTTGACTGTTTTGCATGCCGGCGGTAAATTTGGTGGGGATGGCTACAAGGTGTCTGGTGGTTTGCACGGCGTTGGTGTTTCTGTCGTCAACGCCCTCAGCGACAGCATGGAAGTAGAGGTACGCCGTTCTGGTAAGATTTACAGTATCGCTTTTCAGCGTGGAGTGACTGTTTCTTCGTTACATGAAATTGGTACAACTACAGAAACTGGTACAACGGTACATTTTAAACCGGATGCGACAATTTTTACCACTACAATTTTTGAATTTGACATTTTGAAGCGTCGCCTGCGGGAGTTAGCTTATTTGAACCGAGGCATCCATATCACCCTCATCGATAAAAGACCGGAAACGCCTGTAGAAGAAGTATTTTTTGATGAAGGTGGGATTAGCTCTTACGTCAGGTATTTAAATCGCAATAAGGACATTATCAACGAAGAGCCAATATATTTCCATGGTGAAAAAGACGCTACAATAGTAGAAATTGCCTTGCAGTACACCACCAGTTATACAGAGAGTATCTATGGCTATGTTAACAATATTCACACCGAAGAGGGCGGAACGCATTTAGCTGGCTTTAAAAGCGCCTTAACACGTGCCGTCAATGACTTTGCGCGTCGCTTGGGAATGTTGAAGGATAATAATGCCTCGTTGAGCGGGGAAGATGTTCGCGAAGGGGTCACTTGTGTCATTAATCTGAAGGTAAAAGAGCCTCAGTTTGAAGGGCAGACCAAGACTAAATTGGGCAATTCAGAAGTGCGTGGCATTGTGGATTCGATAGTTACGGAAGGGTTAGATGAATTCTTTGAAGAAAATCCAGCTGTGACAAAGAAGATAATTGAAAAAGGGCTTACCGCTTCTCGGGCGAGAGAGGCAGCTCGGCGTGCGCGTGATTTGACGCGTCGCAAAAATGCACTGGAAATCAGTTCTTTACCAGGTAAATTAGCGGATTGTTCCGTCAAGGACCCTATGCAGACAGAAATATATCTCGTCGAAGGCGATAGTGCGGGTGGTTCTGCTAAACAAGGTCGCGACCGTCGCTTCCAAGCCATTTTGCCCTTGCGTGGTAAAATCTTGAATGTGGAAAAGGCTCGTTTGGATAAGATTTTCAACAACGAAGAAATTAGGACTATGATAACAGCTTTTGGCAGTGGTATCGGCGAAGATTTCGACTTGTCGAAGAGTCGTTATGGCAAAATCATCATCATGACAGATGCCGATGTCGATGGCGCACACATCAGAACACTATTGCTCACCTTCTTTTACCGGTATATGAAACCGCTTATTGAAAATGGGCGTGTCTTTATCGCTCAACCGCCACTTTATCTCATCAAAAAGAAGAATAAACATTGGTACACTTATAGCGATGAAGAATTGACAGCTAAACTAGATGAAATTGGTCGAACTGGTATCAGTGTGCAGAGATACAAAGGTCTTGGGGAAATGAATCCAGAACAGCTTTGGGAAACTACCATGGACCCGAAGGCTCGCACCGTTTTAAAAGTGGAAATAGAAGAAGCTGAGGAAGCGGATAGTATCTTTTCAATTTTAATGGGAGACAAGGTCGAACCACGGCGCAAGTTTATTGAGGACCACGCCGGATTAGTTCGTAATTTGGATATATAAAATGACATTTATTAAAGAGCCGCAGAAAATAGAAAGTAAGAGCATGGATATCATTGCTCCTTATTTGGCCGCTTATCCATGGAGTGTGGATGAAAAAAAGGTCGCTTCGCGCATGATTCACGCCTCCGGTGATGTTGAGTATGCTCCGCATATTCGTTTTGCCAGCGGAGCTGTTTCTAAAATGCAGTTGGCTCTAAAGGCCGGATGCTCAGTTTATACCGATGTGGAAATGGTGCGTACCGGCATTAATAAACGCCGTCTTAAAAAGTTGGGGGGCGAGGTTTTTTGCCATATCGCTGAACCATTGATTTTTCAGCGTGCTAAAGCACACGGTACTACGCGCTCCATGGAGGCTATGTATTCTTTTGGTAAGTCTTTAAATGGTTCGATAATCGCCATTGGTAATGCGCCAACAGCCCTTTTTGCCGTTATGGAAATGTGTAAAGAGCAGAAAATTACTCCGGCTGGCATTATAGGTACACCAGTCGGTTTCGTCGGAGCAGCAGAAGCGAAACAGGAACTTTTTGAAACTGATTTGCCTTATGTAACTGTATTGGGAACGAAGGGTGGTAGTTCGATTGCAGCAGCTGCTGTAAATGCCATCTTGTACAGCATAGCAGAGCTGAAGGTGGAGTAAAGATGAGAAAAAATATGCCGAGGTTGTTATTAGCCGCTCCAGCTAGTAATTCTGGTAAAACTGTTGTCATGTTGGGTTTGATTCGCGGTTTTCAGAAGTTGGGATTAAATGTTCAGACTTACAAGGTTGGACCGGATTATATTGACCCAGGCCACCATGCTTGGCTAACTAACCGGCCGAGTCATAATTTGGACAGTTGGTTGGTGCCGAAAGATAGGTTGTATAATTTCTTTTGTCAGACTGCTGTCACGGATATTGCTCTGATTGAAGGGGTAATGGGTTTGTATGATGGTGGAAAAAACGGTATTAGCTCCACGGCAGATATTGCCAAACTTTTGGTCGTGCCAGTTGTTTTGATTATTAATTGTGCCGCTATGGGTGAGAGCGCAGCTGCACTTGCCCTTGGCTTTCAAAAATATGACCCCGCAGTATCTTTTGCAGGGGTCATTTTAAATAATATCGCCTCTGACAACCACGAAGTGATGATAAAAAATGCTCTCGAGAAATTAAATATACCAGTCTTAGGAGTAATTAGGCGCAACGCTAATTTACACCTTCCAGAACGTCATTTGGGCTTAGTGCCGACCAGCGAGCTAGGCAAAGTAGAAATTTCCCTCTTGGATTTAGCTACTACTATTTCCGAACAACTGGATATCAAAGGTCTTTGGCAAGTTGCTATGCGGGCTTGTCCACTATCCTTTACTAAAGAAAAGACAGTTTCATCTATGCCCTTGCCACGAGAATTGACCATCGCCATTGCTCGTGATGAGGCTTTTTCTTTTTACTATTCGGCGGCCTTACAGAGTTTAAAGTCGCGCGGTATTCGGCTGGTTTTTTTTAGTCCTTTGCGTGATACAGCTTTACCGATGGACTGTCAGGCCGTTATCTTGGGCGGTGGTTTTCCAGAAATGTTTGCTGAAAAATTGTCGGCTAATGAAAAAATGCGACAGGCTTTATGTGATTTTGCCGCTATTGGGGGAATTATCTATGCTGAATGTGGCGGATACATGTATTTAAGCCGTGAATTAATCGATTTTTCGGGTCGTTCTTTTCCCATGGTCGGTTTGATACCCGCACGGGCGGTGATGAAAGAAAAATTGCAACGCGTTGGTTATGTCTTAGGTAGGTTGGCAGCCGATTGTCTCCTGGGCCCGCGCGGTGCTAAGGTGCATGCCCATGAATTTCATTTTTCGGTGATGGAAAAATTGATAGATTATCCTCCCGCCTATGAATGTGAAAGTATGCGTTTAGGAAAAAAATATTTAGCTGGTTATCGGAGTGAAAATATTTTTGCCTCGTATTTACACGTGCATTTTTCTGGCATGCTAGAACTGGTGACGTATTTTCTAAAAAATATAGAAGAGAGGGCGATGGGGCGGAAAAATGAGTAAATACTTAATGTTACAAGGCACGGCCTCAGACGTCGGTAAAAGTATTCTTACGGCAGCACTGTGCCGTATTTTTATGCAAGCTGGTTGGCAAGTGGCCCCTTTTAAAGCGCAGAATATGGCCTTAAATTCCTATATCACAGCCGATGGTTTAGAGATGGGAAGGGCACAGGTTTTTCAGGCTAAGGCAGCAGGACTAAAGCCGATTGTGGAGATGAATCCAGTGCTTCTAAAGCCACTTGGCAATGCTCGTTCTCAGGTTATTCTTGCTGGTAGAGCTGTTGGCAATATGAGTGCTCGTGATTATCATTTGCATTATTGCGAGAAGGCCTTCTTAGAGGTAAAAAAGGCTCTTTCTAAATTGAGTGCGGAATATCAATTGTTGATTTTAGAGGGAGCAGGCAGTCCAGCGGAAGTCAATTTGCAGGCCCACGATATTGTTAATATGCGTGTGGCTAGACATTTGCAAGCTCCAGTAATCTTGGTAGCAGATATAGACAGGGGTGGAGCGTTGGCAGCGATAGTTGGCACTTTAGAATTGCTGTCTTTGGCAGATAGAGAGCTGGTAAAGGGGATAGTTATCAATAAATTTCGCGGTGATGTTTCTCTCTTTCAACCAGCGATAGATTTTTTGGAGGCGAAAACGCATAAACCAGTGCTAGGGGTTATCCCTTATCTTGAAAATTTACAAATTGATGAGGAAGATTCCGTAGCGATAGCTAAGAAAAAAAGTACGAGTAGTGCTGTTGACAAACTGTTAATCGCCGTAGTTCGTCTTCCCCATATGGCTAATTTTACCGATTTTGATGCCTTAGAATATGAAAATGATGTAGAGTTGGTCTATGCAGAGGACGGTTTTGCCTGGGAGAAAGCCGATGTTATCATCTTGCCCGGCAGTAAAAATACTATCGGCGATAGGTTTTATTTGCGCGAGCGGGGATTAGACAAGAAATTTAACCAACTGCTTGCAAAAGGAAAACCATTTGTCGGCATCTGTGGTGGTTATCAACTCTTGGGAGAGCGCATTATAGACCGTGTTGGATTTGAAAGCGATTGTCCAGAAATAGATGGATTGGGGTTTTTGCCACAAAAAACAGATTTTCAGGCAGAAAAATTGGCAGCCCAAGTAGAAGCAGAGGTGCAGGAATTTTCCTTTTTAGGACAGGTTTTTCCTCAGCAAAAAGTGCAGGGTTATGAAATTCATGCTGGTAAAACTAGTTGCCTATCGCAAGGAGCACCATTTGTCATTGTGCGAGAAAATGGGAATGTTTGCCAGCGTCCAGATGGTGCTATTAGTGCCGATGGACTAGTTTTGGGAACTTATCTACACGGCATTTTTGACAACGATGCTTTTCGGCGGCAGTTTTTAAATGCCTTACGGCATTTGCGAGGGTGGACTCCTTTGCGTTGTTCAGAAAGTAAAGCTAGCCGAGATGAACGAGAGCTAAATCGTCTTGCTGAAATGGTTAAAAAACATTTAAATATGGAAAAGATAATGGAAATTTTAGAAGAATAAATTTATTTTTGTTTTTTGGTTCGGTAACAATGAAATGTCTTGTTCGTTTTGTGATTTTAGATTAAAATTTCCATGAGAATACACATCGATGTTCCAAAGACGGCGGAGGGCTTTGGGCAAGCGAAAGATAGGCAAGAAAGGTGGGGCGACTGCTCCCTCTGCAGCATGAGTAGCATTTAAAATTTTAACTATATGATGAAAATTAAGTGCAGAGTGTTCATGTTTAAGTGGCAGGTAAGGGGATTACCCTATAAATAATATGTTTAAAAAGGCGCGCTGGCTGCGGCGAATAGATTTACCTCTCATCGTAGCGGTTTTGTTCTTAATTATCATGGGCATTGTCATTATCGGCAGTGCTACGCATATCAATACGCCTGGAGAAGAGCGGTATTGGTATGTACAGAGACAGAGTATTTTTGCCCTGTTGGGCTTTTTTATGGTCTTTATATTGATGAAATTTGATTACCGCATCTTGGAGGGGTGGGGTAATAAACTCTACATCATCAATTTGTTGCTCTTGCTCGCCGTTGATATCGGTGGGCATTCTGCATTGGGGGCACAGCGGTGGATACAGATTGGACCCATCAGTTTTCAACCATCAGAGTTTTCGAAACTGATTATGATTATCGCTCTAGCCTCTATTTTAGACGAGCGTATGGGGAAACTTAATACCTTCAAGGAAGTATTGCCGGTAGCTCTGTATCTCTTAGTGCCGTTTGCCCTCGTCCTAGTTCAACCAGATTTAGGAACGGCATTGGTGTTTCTCGCTATTTTTTGTGGCATGGTCTTTGTGGCAGGTATCAATATGCGAATTGTTGGTATTGTCGCCGGTATAGGGACGATGTTATTGCCTATTTTTTGGCATTTTCTCAAGGGTTATCAGAAAATGCGTATCATGGTTTTCTGGAATCCGGATATCGACCCTCTCGGTTCCGGTTATCACATCATTCAATCTAAAATCGCGATTGGCTCCGGTATGTTGCTTGGCAAGGGCTTGTTTCACGGTACCCAGAGCCAATTAAACTTTTTGCCAGAAAATCATACCGACTTTATTTTTGCTGTCATCGGTGAAGAATTAGGTTTTATCGGAGCGGTATTAGTTATCTTAGTCTTTCTTTTTGTTCTTTGGCGAGGAATAAAAATTGCCAGAGAGGCGAGCGATAATTTTGGGGTGCTTTTGGCCTCTGGAATTGTTTCCATGTTGGCTTTTCACCTCTTAGTCAATGTTGGCATGACTATCGGTATCATGCCGGTAACGGGAATTCCTCTGCCCTTTATCAGTTATGGGGTCAGCTCCTTGATTACCAATATAGTGGCAGTAGGTATTCTTTTAAATATCTATAATAATCGCAAGGAATTGATGTTTTAGCGATAGCTTTTGGGGATGTTTGGAGCTTAACATTTAAAAGAGAAAAATAATTTGTAGATAAATATTTTTCTTATAGAGAAAAAACATATAAATGTGATATAATGAGAAAACGGTAGATTATAAATCTTCTAAAGGAGGATGATTCTGCCTTACAATAAATAGAGAATGGTAGGTGTTTGAGTATGTTATTGACCAAAGATATGAGTATTATGGAAGTTGTCCAGAACTACCCAGAAACAGTGGAAGTTTTTGCCAATGCTGGTATGGGTTGCATCGGTTGTGCAGCTGCTCATTTTGAAAATATTGAACAAGGTGCTTTAGCACATGGTATTGATGTTGAAGAATTAATGAATGATTTGAATGCAGCCATTGCAAAATAAGGTTGAATTCCCCAGACTGTGAAGTTTGGGGAATATTTTTATCATCCCTTGGAGGGGAGATAGTATTTTGGTAGAAAATATTTATGTTGGAACCTATGATTCAGACGATGAGCCAGGGATATATACCTGTCAATTACAGGCTGATGGAAGCTTGACTGAGCGAAAATTATTGGCTTCAGCGCATAATGCTAAATGTCTAGATGTTGATGCAGAGAATAATCTATTAGTTTATACGGCAGAGCGAGATGGCAAAGCCGGCATTATCTTGGCCAATTTAGAGGGACAAGAGTTAGATAGTATTTTTTTAGAAAAGGTTACTGCTTGTTATGTCGCTATCCGTGGTGAATTTATTTATACGGCAAACTATCATGAAGGTATTGTGCTCATTTATCGTTTGCGGAATAACCACCTCTACCTTTTTAAACAGATAACGGTGCAAAAAGGGGCTGGTTGCCATCAGGTAATGCTTTGGAAGGATTTTATTTTTGTCCCCTGTTTAAAATTAGATTGCGTCAATGTTTATTCAGCCCATTTGGATTATGCTGAATTTGGTAAATTTGTTTATCCCTATGGCACAGGACCTCGCCATTGTGAACTAACTGGTAATAATGGCAATTTATATGTGTTGAGCGAATTGAGTAGTGAATTGTACTATTATGTCCATGACCAAATTTCCAAATGGCATGTCGTCGATAAACAGGCCATTTCTTTCCCTTATGCTTTAAAGGAAAATGAACCCTTTGCTTCAGCGGCTATTCGCTTATCTGCCGACAAGCAGTTTTTGTACACTTCTACGCGTGGTGCGGATTGTATCACAGTATTTAAAGTGGAAAATGGTATTCCCAAACAGATTCAACAAGTTCCCAGTGGTGGGAAACATCCCCGCGATTTTATTGAGTATTTTTCTCAAGTTGCTTGAGAGAAAGTATAGTAACCATATAGAGTGATTTGTATGGAGACAAATGTCATCCACTTGAATTGCTGGAAACTCCTAAAGTCGGTTAAACTACAACATATTCTTGAGAAATAGGATAGTGTGAAAGTGGCGAAAGTAGAAAAAATTAATCGAATTCTCTAAGGTTAAATCCTAACGGAAGAAAAATGGACAACCAGCAGCTAAGCCTTGAAGAGAGGCAAGTTCAACGACTATCCCCAAGGGAGTACACGCAAAGGCGTGGAAGCAAGTGGCGCTTCTCATTGAGAAGCTGAAGATATAGTCTGTGCTCGCACGAAAGGGCGAGAAGTTCCTCGGAACTGCAAAGAGAGTAGTGTCTCTTTGTGAACATTTATTTATGCAGTATCAGTAGGGATGGCGCTTATTTAGTCATTGCTCATCGCGATACAGATAGCGTAGTGACTATGGCGCGCGATAAAAAGACCGGTCTTTTGGGTTCGATAAAAAGTAAGATAAAAGTTGCTCGCGCTGTTGGCTTGGCGAGCGCAGTGAAAGGATAAAAAAACAAATGAAAGCGTTTACAATTTTTGGCGGTACTGGAGATTTAACTTTTCGTAAATTGTTACCCGCTTTCTACAATATGGCAGCGACAAAGGAAGCGGTTTTTACTCACGAAATCATCATTATTGGGCGGAGGGATTATTCCTCCGCCAGTTATCGACAGTTGGCGCGAAATTGGATTAAAAAATTTTCGCGTGTTCCCTATGATGAAAATATTTTTGAAAATTTTGCTTTGCGCATTCATTATTACAAGATGAATTTTATCGATAAAGAAGCGTATCGGCGTTTAAATACATATTATGCTGAACATAATTTGACAGAGCATATTTTTTATTTTGCGGTGGCACCGCGCTTTTTTAGCATCATTGCCACGGGACTTTTACAGGTGGATAATTCTAATGAAGCTAAAGTTATTTTGGAAAAACCGTTTGGCGAAGATTTGGCTTCGGCGAAAGCATTAAATACGCAGTTAGAACAAACATTTACAGCCGATAATATTTTTCGCATTGACCATTATTTGGGTAAGGAAATGGTGCGCAATATTCAAACCTTACGCTTTTGTAATCCGATTTTTTCTAATCTTTGGAATTCACATTATATTGAGTCAGTACAAATTTCAGCTTTTGAGGCCATTGGTATTGGCAATCGGGGTGGTTATTATGATGCTAGTGGTGCTCTACAAGACATGGTGCAAAATCATCTCTTGCAGATTTTGTCTATTGTGGCTATGGAGTGGCCAGAACAACAGACGGAATTGTTCGATGCACAAATTCGCGTTTTAAAGGCCCTACGCCCTATTGAAAATATTGAAGAGTCTTTGGTTTTAGGTCAGTACAATGGCTATCGAGAAGAAAATTTAGTGGCTCCCCATTCGCGAACAGAAACTTATGCGGCTCTGCGACTTTTTATTGATAATGAGCGCTGGTGGGGAACACCATTTTATATCCGCACGGGTAAGAAATTAAATAAGCGAGAAATTGAAATTGCCATCACCTTTAGGCCGGCCTTTTTACAGAAAGCACCACGCAATATTTTGATTATTAAGGTACAACCGACAGAAGGCGTTTATTTACAATTCAATATGAAAAAACCTGGCGATACCGATGAAATTATTCAAGCTAAGATGGATTTTAGTCAAGATGAAAGCCATCACCGCCTCAATACGCCGGAAGCATACGAAAGACTTCTAAAGGCCTGCATCAATAACAACCATATTTGGTTTACCAGGTGGGAGCAAATAGAGGTTAGTTGGCAATATATCAACCGTATGCAGGAAGCCTATAAAAAGGCTGGTCTCCCAGTCTATTTATATGCCCCAGGTAGCAGTGGCCCAGAGGAAGCTAATGCTCTTTTAGAACAAGACGGACATAGTTGGTTAGAAGTGCCAGGAAAATAGTAAAAAAATCTTGACGATAGCAATAATTTTGATTATACTAAACAAGTATGGAGATTTGCCTGTGATTCCCTGCCCCGGTAATCGCAATGCGACTTCCACAACAAAATCAATAAATTGATATGTCCCTATATAAGAGGAAAAATCCTCAGTGCATTGCAGGGAAGGAGAAAAAGATGAAAACAACATTCATGGCTAACAAACAAAATGTTGAGCGCAAATGGTATATCGTTGATGCTGAAGGCCAAACCGTTGGTCGCTTGGCAGCTGAAGTAGCTAAAATATTACGCGGAAAGCATAAACCTACTTTCACACCGCATTTTGACGCAGGTGATTATGTCATCATCGTCAATGCAGAAAAAGTAGTTTTCAGCGGTAAAAAATTGACTAAGAAAACCTATTTCCGTCATTCTGGTTATCCTGGCGGAACCACCTTCACCACAGCTGGCAAAATGTTAGAAACCCAGCCACAGAAGGTTTTGGAAATGGCAATTCGTGGAATGTTGCCTAAAAACCGTTTGGGTGCACAGATGTACAGAAAATTGAGCGTTTTCGTTGGCCCAGAACATCCACATGCAGCTCAAAAACCAGAAAAGATTACTTTTGATATCCGTTAATAACCGGGAAGGGAGAACATATTAAATGGCATTAGTTACTTACTACGGCACAGGTCGCAGAAAAACTTCTGTTGCCAGAGTTCGCTTGGTACCAGGTGAAGGCAACATTAAAATAAATGGTCGCGATATGGCTGAATACTTCGGCTTAAAGACCTTAGAACTTATTGTTAAACAACCGCTCGTTCTTACTGAAACAGAAGGCAAATACGATGTTATCGCTAAAGTTGCTGGAGGCGGCGCTTCCGGTCAAGCTGGTGCGGTCCGTCACGGCATTGCTCGTGCTTTATTAGAAGTAGATGGCGACCTTCGCTTATCTTTGAAAAAAGCTGGTTTCTTAACACGTGACCCACGTGAAAAAGAACGTCGTAAATATGGATTGAAAAAAGCTCGCAAAGCTTCTCAATTCTCCAAACGTTAATATTGTCGATTTATCGCCTGCCAACAACTGTTGGCAGGCTTTTTTTTACCAAAAAATTGCTAAAAATAAGACAAAAAGATGGTATTTTTTGATAAGATGCCATCTTTTTCTATATGTGAGTATATTATATGCTATAATGTAAATTGACACGTCATATTAAAGAAAGGAAGGCTAGAATCGGAGTTATTCCGAGTAGCGAGGAATTTATGAGTGATTATGTGGCACCAGCTTATGAGTTAGAGGCATTTACTTGCCCTTTTTGCCATGCCTATGCCCATCAAGAGTGGCGAGACGTTTCTCTAGGCGAGCAAAAACCTTCTAATTTTTCTCCTTTTATGGCGATACCAGTTTCTCCTCTTTTTGTCGCCAAATGTGATAGTTGTAAGAAGTATTCAGTGTGGTTGAATAAAATCAAGATTTATCCACCTACTTCGGCAATTAATCCGCCCAGTTCCGATATGCCCTCAGAGGTCAAGAGTATTTATCAGGAAGCTTCCAACGTTTATACATACTCTCCCCGAGCAGCATCGGCTTTATTGCGTTTAGCTTTGCAAAAATTGTTGCAGAGTGTGGGTGAAAAAAGTGACAATGTAGAAAGGGCTTTGGATAATTTGGTGAAGCGTGGTTTGCCAGCTGTCATCAAGGATGTAGCAGAAGCCTTGCACTGTGAAAATTCCAGTTACATCAGGCCGGGAATTATTGATTTTTCTGATACGGAAGACATAGCCAAAACTTTTTTTACGATGTTGAATATGATTGTCTATTATATAATTACTGTGCCTAAAAATATCGCAACAATAGCACAAGATTTTCCCACGAGTATTCAAAACAAGTTGAAAGGTCAACCATCTAAATAGCAGAAAGGATAAGTTATGCAAGCTCAAGAAGACAAATACAAATATTTAAGATTGCTTTCCGAGAAATATCCAACTTGTCGTTCCGTTTATGCCGAATTAATTCACCTCAACGGCGTTTTGAGTCTACCGAAACCGACCGAACATTTTATTAATCCATCGCAAGATGAACTGGTAAGTATATAGGGAAACTTGTATATAGTGATGCAAATCCAACAAAGAAACTGAATTGCTGAAACACCGTAAAGCTGGTCAAACTACAACAAAATTTTGCAATAGAGATAATTGTGATAGTGGCGAAAGCAGAAAAAATTGACGAGATGATGCACGGTTAAAACCTAAACATCGTTAAATTGGCAATCAGCAGCTAAGCTCTGAAAAGGAGCAAGTTCAACGACTATTCCCCGTGAAGGAAGTAGGTATAAGCATATCGAAGTGGTTTCGCCCTAACGTGTCGTGACGAGGGAGAAGAGATAGTCTGTGCTTACAGGAAACTGTGAGAAGTTCTATCAAGAACTGCATGAAATTAGCATCTTCATGTGAACACCATCTTCTAAATTAATTTAGAGGAAAATACAGGAGTGATTTACACGGTGAATACGAGTCTTTTTTCCACATTTTAAACAACTGTTCTGGCGTCATTAAGGAAAAAGTGGAAAAAGTTTTCGGCGAAAAAATGACTTTAGAAGAAAGAGCAGATTTTTGTACGCTGATTTACTATCCGCGCGAAAAATTGGCCTCTTTGCAAAAACAGAGATTGTTGACACCTGAATATTATCGCCAAATTATTTTAAATCTTCTCGATTTAGCGAAATTTATGTCTTATAAGTATGAACCTTTAGAAATAAATAAGGCCATTCCAGATGGTTATCGCGATGTCATCGATGAATTGTTGCGTGGGCGTCCAGATGCCGATTATGTCCCCAAAATTTATCGCAGTAAGATGTTAGATACCTTGATTAGTATTGGCAGTGGCGATGATTTTATTTATGCTTTTACGGTGTTAATAAAGCGTTTGGCAGTAGCGAGATTGCATATTGTCGGCGATTTCTTTGACAGAGGCAAGCGCCCTGATGCCATTTTGAATATGGTGATGAAACATCACAGTATTGATATTCAATGGGGCAATCATGATGTTCTTTGGATGGGAGCGGCAGCTGGCAACGATGTCTGCATTGCAGAAGTAGTGCGCATTTCTTTGCGTTATAGCAATGTAGAAGTATTAGAGCAAGGCTATGCCATCAGCATTCGTCCCCTCTTCCTCTATGCAGCTGAAGTGTATCCAGAGCAAAAGCCGATGAAAGCAGCGCAAATGCTCATTTCTATCATTCTCTTTAAATTGGAAGCAGCCCTTATTTTGCGTCAGCCAGAATTAAAGATGGAAAAGCGCATTTTGTTAGATAAAATTGATTTTAACAAGTATACGGTTTGTATTGATGGGGTGGATTATCCATTAAATACCACGGAATTTCCGACGGTAGACCCCGCAAACCCCCTAGCTCTGACCAAAGAAGAACAAAGTATCATAGATAATTTACATGCTTCTTTTAAGGAAAGTACGCAATTACAAAAACATATTGAATTTCTTTATTCTAAGGGAAGTCTCTATAAATGTTACAATGGAAATCTTTTGTTCCACGGTTGCGTTCCTGTGGACAAAGAAGGGAATTTCCGGATGCTCCGTTATGAAGGTCGAAATTACAGTGGCCGTGCTTATCTCGATTATGTCGAGCAAAAAATTCGTCAGGCCTATCAACCAGATTGTAGTCAATTTACTTTAGATTTTATGTGGTATCTGTGGTGTGGTTTTAACTCTCCCGTATCTGGGCGAGAAATGAAGACCTTTGAACGCGTTTTTACCGACGACAAAAAGCTCTGGAAAGAGCCTTCTGACTATTATTTCCACTTCTATGACCAAGAAGATTTTTGCGAGTACATCTTGCAAGAATTTGGCTTAGAACCAAAGCATGGACATATCATAAACGGTCATGTTCCGATTAAGGTGAAAGATGGAGAAAGCCCTATTAAAGCCAATGGCAAGGCCATCGTCATTGACGGTGGTTTCTGTCGGGCCTATCATAAAAAAACCGGTATTGCCGGTTTTACATTGGTGTCGAATTCACGCGGTTTGCGCTTGATAGAGCATCGAGATTTTACCAATGTTCGTGAAGCAATTATGGACAATAAAGATATAGAATCTGTGACTAAATCAGTAGAGGTACAAAGTTATCAAACTATCGTCGCCGATACTGATGAAGGAGTCAAGATTCAAGAAGAAATAAACGATTTGTACCATCTTATGCTCTTGTATAAAAACGGCATTTTGCCGAGTGAACCGTGATAGAAAGGTTGAAATATTGTTAACAGTTAGATTACAGAAGATTGCCGATTTTATTCCACTAGGTAACAAGATAGCTGATATCGGTACAGACCATGCCTACATTCCCATCTATGCGGTGGAGCATTGTCAGAGCCCCTTTGCTGTGGCAGTTGATGTGCATGAAGGACCGTATAAGCGAGCAAGGGAGTTTGTCGAGCGGCAAAAATTGGCGAAAAAGATTTCTGTCCGGTTAGGTAATGGTTTAGAACCCTTGCAGGCAGGAGAAGTTGATATTATAATCATGGCGGGGATGGGCGGAATTTTGATGCAGGAAATATTGAGCATATCCCTTGCCAAATGGAAAACAGCAAAGCAATTGATATTGCAACCCCAACAGGCCACAGATAAAGTGAGAGCTTTCTTATATGGACAGAACTGGCATTTGACGGACGAAGCATTGGTGGAAGAAAATGGACATCTGTATGAAGTCTTAGTAGCTAAGCCAGGTAGGGAAAATATGCCATCTTTACAGGAGCTATTTCTTGGCCCAATACTCTTACGAAAGCGCCCACCGCTCTTTGCTAAACACCAAAAACAGCTCTTAAAAAAATATAGTTTCATCATGAAGCAGTTGCAAAGTTCAGCTCCAAATGGAGAGCGGTTTTTCGAAGTGAAAAAAATTCTTGCCGCTTTAAAGGGAAGTGATAAAAAATGTTAAGATGTCATACCATTATGCAGGTTATGGAGCAGATGGCACCGCGCCGCTTGGCGGAAAAATGGGATAATGTGGGCCTTTTGCTCGGCAATCCTAATCAAGAAGTCAAGCGGTTACTCGTTTGCCTAGATGTCGATGCGCAAAGCGTGGATATGGCACTGGAAAAAGGTGTGGATATGATTATTTCGCACCATCCACTCATCTTTAAAGCTCTTTCGAATGTGCGTACCGATTTAGCAAAGGGAAGGTTAATTGCGGAGTTGTTAAAAAATGACATTGCCGTATATGCAGCTCATACTAATTTGGACAGTGCTACCGGTGGTGTCAATGATGTTCTAGCTGAAAAATTGGGCCTTTATACATTGCGTCCTTTGCTTCCGACTGCCATGTCAGAAAAATGGTTGAAGTTGGCAGTTTTTGTGCCAAAATACGCTGCCGATAAACTTGCTAAGGCCTTAGGCGATGCTGGACTGGGTCAGGAAGGTAATTATTCGCATTGTATGTTTATGAGCCATGGTACTGGCCATTTTACGCCTCTTGCTGGGAGTAATCCGACTATTGGGGCTGTTGGCAAGGCGGAAATGGTTGACGAAGTGCGTATAGAAAGTATTTTTCCAGAATCACGCCAAAAGGATATTATAACTGCTCTCGTGCGTAATCATCCGTACGAAGTTCCAGCTTATGATATTACCGTTTTGCAAAGGGAAATGCCTGCTACGACTGGACTAGGTCGCCTTGGCAATTTGCCAGAAATAATGCGTTTGAGTGATTTTGCATCTAAGGTCAGTACTGATTTACAGTGTGATGTGCGGGTAATTCAGGCAAATAATAAACCTATTCGCAAAGTAGCAGTGTGCGGTGGCTCGGGGGCAGAATTTATTGACATTGCCAAGCGCAGTGGTGCAGATGTGTATGTTACTGGTGATATTAAATATCATGAGGCTCAACACGCGCAGGCACTTGGCTTAAATGTTCTCGATGCTGGACATTTTGCGACGGAAAATCCGGTGGTATCAGTATTGCAAAAGCGACTGCAAAAGTTGGCAAAAGGACACGATTGGCCGTTAGAAATATTGTCTAATACCGCTGCCACAGATGTTTTTTCGACTACTGTTTGTTTTTCTAGGTCTTAAAAGTGTTAATTTTATATGAACAATAATCTCCTTTAAACAACTAAAATTGTGAGAAACTCAGCTTATTTTAATGATATAATATTATTATCTTATTATCTTTAGATAATAGATATAAAAATTAATAGTAGATAGGTTTTATTGGAATCTAAAATGGTTCTTGGGTACAGCATTGTATAAAAGGGGTGGAGTCGATGGCTATGAAATTGCGCAAGGGTATGGAAGTTTTCTTAAAAAGTGATATTTATGGTATTACTGCTGAAAAGTTTTCTTATGAAAAAGATAATATTCCCACAGTGCGAGCGATGTTGGATGCGGATATAAAATTTATCCACTATCGCGAACAAGATAAAGATGCCATTTCTCGTTATGAAGAATGTCTTGTTTTGCAGGATATGGTGAAACAAGCAGGAGGCGTCTTTATCATCAATGATTTTGTAGACCTTGCTATGGCTGTTAATGCTGATGGAGTACACATTGGTCAGAATGACTTGCCACCGCGCGTTGTGCGTAAACTTTTAGGTGAAGATAAGATTATTGGTTTATCTGTTCACAATGCTGAAGAGGTAGAACTGGCAGAATCGCTTGGTACTTGCATTGACTATCTGGCAGTAGGACCTATTTTCCCATCTGAAATACAAAAAGATGAAGAACCTTTAGGTTTAGAGTTTTTGCGTTATATTAGTAAACGGGTCAAGATACCTTTTGTTGCCACTGGTGGTATCAATGAAAAGAATTTAGCCGCTGTGATTGAGGCTGGTGCCAAAACCGTAGCCATCGTAGAACCACTGCTTTCTAGCAATAATATTGAAAATCGAACAATTTTTTTACGTAAGCAATTTAAGGTGGATTATAGTATATATTTGTAAGTTATATATCTGCACATTATTATATAGGCATGAGCAAGATAACATACAAATCTAATCATAAAAATGGGCAGGGCATTGTCCATTGTGGAGAGAACTCGTAAGACCTGCTATTTCAGTAGGCAAGGTTCGCTAATATCCCAGAATCCCTCGGCTTTAGCCGTGGGGAGTATGTCAAGTAATATCA
>JAHHSQ010000008.1 GCA_020025135.1 Pectinatus sp. | reverse complement strand
GCATCCACGAAATTAGTTGCAATCAAGGTTACTACTGTGATAAGCACGATACAGAAAATAATCATAAATGCCAAGAGGTTTACCAATCCATTACCTGATTTACCAATGCGATACGGGCGATCTGCGTCCGGCATTTTCTTTCTCAAAACGACAACGGAAATAGCAATAAGGATATACACGATACAATAAACAATCGTTGTAGCATTGGTCAAAACTAAAAATACGCCGTTTACATTGTTGATTAAACCGTACAACAATGCGAAGAAAGAAATTACAATGCTCTGTGTCAAAACGACGTTTTTAGCTACGCCATATTTATTTTCTTTGTGGTAACCAAGGGATGGTGGCAAGAGACCTTCTTTAGCAATCTGAACAACTGCCTTAGATGGTCCAGTTACCCAAGCAGACAACTGCAAGAGCACGCCGATAAAGACCATGAAACTGAAAATATTGGCAATAATTGGTGGCCAACCGAGATACTGACATTCAATCAAAATCGGCTGAGTGATATTAGCCAATTGTAACTGATGGTTCGGAACGACGTTAGCAACCAAAAACGCATTGAACGTATTTAAAATAATCAAACCAATACAGGAGATGAATACACCTCTAGTATAATTCTTTTCTGGTTCTTCCAAACGAGGAATATAAACAGAGGAGATTTCAATTCCGACGAAGATAAATACAACCGCTGCTAAATACTGGAATGACGATAGCGAATTGACAGTAGGAATCAATTTGCTGAAAGCGAAAGTACCCAAATTGCCGTGTGGATTGACCCCAATTTTAATGGTAGTGAAAACCCCCATGATAAACAAAATAATAACTGGGATATACACACCAAGCCAAACGCCAATCTGACCGCCTATCTTGCCCATGTCAAACTTTAAGTTCAAAATGGTGATAATCCAATAGGTAACTAAAATACAGCCTAAGATAAATAAATTATTATTGCCAAGGGCATCATTGCCAAAAGTATTACCTAATGTCGGTCCTAAAACACTGGCAACCATAACCATGCCAGGGAACATCTGCACCCATAAGAGCCATGCTGCGACGAAACCCCATTTTTCCCCAAGAGCTGTTTTAACCCACAACTGCGGGCCACCAGCACCTGGAAGCATCGTGGACAATTCACCGGCCATTGCGCAAATTGGAATAGCCATAAAAAGAACTGCGAAAATCATATATGCTATCAACAACCAACCAGTAGCGGCCAAAGTCGGTATACTTCTTACGGTAGCACAGAGGGCCATTGTAATCCCAATAAATGTGCCAAGTCCTAACTTCTTCATACTCATCACCTTCGTTTTTTTATTCAGACAAAAGTGGTGAGGCCACTGACCTAGTAGTAGCCTCACCTTTTTATCAAAAGCTCAGCCTACTAACAACTTATTTCAACAAAATCTGTTCCAAACGTTTCTGGAAGATTTTTTTGATGTCAGCAGCAAATTCATCAAATGCTTCTTTGACATTCATGTATGGTGAAAGGACACAAGCACGGAGAATTACAACTTTCTTAGCCTTTTCCCATTCTTTAAGAGACAAGCCACAGGTATTATGAACAAAGTTTACTGGGCTATCGCCATAACCTTCTACAGCAAAATCGGTATGCGAAATAATGTATTCATTATAGTAGAGACAACCACTATTGAAAGAAGACAACTTATAAAATTCGTTGTTTAAATCATTCATAGCGGTCAAGCTGTCATCGCCATCTACCTTAAAGACATAGTCAACCATGTTGAAATCTGGATTAATGAGAGTATGAATAGATACAGTTTTGTCGCCAACTTGGAATTTTCCTAAGCCGTTTAAGAAATCATAGAAGTTTCTAGCACCTTCCATAGATGCACCAATCAGCTTACCATAACCAGCGATATTGAGCGGCAAAACGCGATGAGCTGCCCACACAGCCGCACCAGTAGCACCTGCTTTAGAACCTTCTAACATATACGCACCCAAGAGTGCTGGAATGTCTGCACCTCTTTCAAATACATAGGTAGCGAAATAAGAAATGATTTCTCTCATGTAAACGTCTCTGATAGCAATACCACCAGCAGCATAAGGAATATATCCCATCTTATGCGGGTCAATGGTTACAGATTCAGCATCTTTAATCGCAACTAAAGCGTTATAGACCTCTTTAGAGAGCAACATATCATGGTCTTGGAAAACACCATATTCCTTGCACTTTGCAGCCATTTGGTCATAAGGAATAACTTGGTTTTCTTCGTCCAAAACCAAAGCACGCATATAACCAGCATAAGCAGCGTCGACATGGAGATAGAAGTAAATGCCTTCATTCTTCAATTTTTCTCTCAAAGCGACAATCTTATCCACTTCATCAATCGCACCTTCTTCAGTGGTACCAACAACGGCAACTACACCGAGAATTGGGGTCTTTTCTGCGGTCAATTTTCTGATAGTCTTTTCCAATTCGGCAACATCCATGCGATAGTTGTCCTTCAATGGAATAGGAACAACCTGGTCTAAGCCAATACCGATGATATCTGCAGCTTTTGGCCAAGAATAGTGTTTACTCTGCGGAACGAGCCACTTACCTAACTTCTGCAAATCTTTACCGTTTCTTGCAGAAGCCGCTTTCACTGCATCAATCTGTTCTACATTCATCTTCTTGAGAATTGCCATAGCATCTTCTGCGGACATGTTGAGCAATTCCCATTCTGATTTTCCTTCTACAAATTCTGGAGCTACTTTCTTCACTGCCAATGGAATGGATTTCATATTGCGAGCGTACCACAATCCTTCCAAGTTAGCGAGAGAACCATCAGCTACAATGTGTCCCCAACCTTCTTTAAAACCGAGCAAGGTAGCAAAATCATGACCAACTTCTTCTTCCATTTGAGAAGTTCCTGGTGAAGATTCATATGCTACGTTGTTACCGTTCCAAAGCATCGCAAAATCATATGCCAAAATAGCAGGCATTAATGTTTCTGCATTCATATGCCCCCAATATCTGCCAGCAGAATGCCAAGGAACAGAATTAGTACGAAGGCGGATAGACACTTCTTCTAAGACATCTTCCATACGGGTAACGGTGTTTTTAAAGCTTTCGGATTCCTTATCTTCATGGCTAATCATAGCCTCATCCTGTGGCATATAATTGTAGCGCCAGCCGAGATGTTGGTCTACCAATTTAACCAAAAAGTTTTTAAACATATCCCCATTTTCGGATTTATCCCCGATGAACAGAGCCTTTAAATTAATATCTTTCGTTGACATAATAGCACAAGCCTCCTAATATATTTTAGGTGACACAGCGAGGAGAAATTAAGTGACGTAATAATTATAATGACGATACTACTTAACTTTGCTTCCTACAATGCTACAATGCTACAAAACTACAAGATTTTTACGCGCGTAATCAAAAAACAACTGTCAATTCAGCCATTTCTCTACGTTTTCACCTTACTTTTCATTATATTGTCTTTTTAATAATAATGCAAATTGGGAAAAAAATATTATATAACAATTTACTATTCAAATGTAACAAAATCAGTTGTTATATATTTTAGCATGCGTATTTATAAAAGACTAAATTTGCTTTTTATGACAATATAGTGGATTTTATGTTCTTAAAAAATGCGAATAATATTTTTATCTGAATATAAAAAATACGGCACATTTTTTTTATGTGCCGTATTTACTATACATCATTACACTTTATTACAAATGATATATTTTATTTTTAAACTTTTTTTGCTATGTCAAATAACTTTTAAATTTTAAAAAAGATTATTCTGTTTTTCAACTTATTTGCTAATGTGTACTAAGATGTAATTTTTCTTACCCTTTCTAACAACGACAAATTCGCCGTTAGAATTTGGATGTACAGTTACTTTTTCTGCTAAATCAGTAACTTTTTTACCGTTAATACTCAACGCACCATTGTTGATTGCTTCTCTAGCTTGACGTTTGGAATCGTAAATTTCTGCTTCCACAAGCCACTCTACGATATCGCCATCAACGGTATGCATATTCTTAGCTGGCATCTTACCAAAAGCCTGTTTTATTTCATCATGCGTCAAATCAGCAATATTGCCAGAGAACAAAGCCTTGGAAATATTTATAGCTGCCTGTAAGGCTGCTTTGCCATGTACAAATTCTGTAACTTCTGCTGCCAATTTCTGCTGTGCCTCTCTCTTTTCTGGAGCAGTTTCTACACATTTAGCGAGTTCAGCAATTTCTTCCTGGGAGAGGAAGGTGAAGAACTTCAAATATCTAACGACATCGCGGTCATCTTGATTGAGCCAGAATTGGTAGAACTCGTAAGGCGTAGTCTTTTCGGCATCTAGCCATACTGCGCCACCAGCTGTTTTACCAAATTTGGTACCATCAGCCTTAAGCATCAAAGGAATCGTCAAACCGTAAACTTCTTCCTCTGAACCTTCTAAACGATGGATTAAATCTACGCCAGAAGTAATATTTCCCCACTGGTCAGCACCGCCAATTTGTAACTGTATACCATAGGTATCATGCAAATGTTTAAAGTCAATAGATTGCAAAATTTGGTAAGAGAACTCGGTGAAGGAAATCCCTTGTTCCAAACGGCTAGCAACAATGTCTTTGGCCAACATGGTATTGACACCGAAGTATTTACCGTAATCACGTAAGAAATCTAACAAGCTAATTTTAGAAAGCCAATCATAGTTATTTACCATGGTGATATCGCTATCTTCACCAAATAATTTTTTCAACTGCGCAGTCAATTTTTCCACATTGTGCTGAACTTTTTCCATTGTCTGCAACTGACGTTCTGTCTTACGACCACTAGGGTCACCAATAGTACCAGTACCACCGCCGATGAGGAAATAAGGATGATGTCCAGCTAATTGAAAACGGCGCATCATCATAAATGGAATTAAGTGCCCGATGTGCATGCTATCGCCGGTAGGGTCTACGCCACAGTATAGGGCAATTTTCTTTTCTTCCACTAATTTTTTCAAACCTTCAGCATCAGTCTGCTGATTAATCGCGCCTCTCCAGGTCAATTCATCGATGATATTCATAATTTGTCCTGCCTCCATTTATATTTTTACAAATAGTAGAAAAAAAGAGTATAAAAAAAGCTCGCCCCATACAGGGACGAGCCAAAACTCGCGGTACCACCCTGCTTGCTCTGGAGCAAGCCACTCTTCTAAAATAAAATCCATGATAACGGGGATTGCCGGTGAAATCTACTGACACCGAAATGTGTTCAATTCACTGCTCGCGAGTGTACTTCAGATTTAGTTTCTACTGCGTCGCAGCCCACCCGCAGCTCTCTGGAAGAAAATCAAATCCTACTTCTCTCGTTCATCACATATCATATTTGATTTCTTAAAATCATATCAGCTTTTTTTTAGTTTGTCAAGGAAAAAATAAAAAAATAGGATAGACAACCTATCCTATTTTGGGACAAAATTATTTTACTAATTCCAAAATGACCATTGGAGCAGCGTCGCCACGACGAGGCCCTAACTTCATGATACGAGTATAGCCACCTTTACGTTCTGCATATCTCGGAGCAATTTCAGCAAAAAGTTTCTGAACAATTTCTTTATCCAACAAATCCGCTGCAATTTGACGACGAGCATGCAAATCGTTACGTTTTGCCAAAGTAATCATCTTTTCAGCTAAACCGCTGATTTCTTTTGCTTTAGCTTCAGTGGTTTCAATGCGTTCATGTTTCAACAATGCCGTAATAACGGTGCGGAAAAGAGCACGGCGAGCTCCGCTATCACGTCCTAATTTTCTATATGTCAATTTTTCTCCTCCTATTCTTCGTTATGTGCAAGAGAAAGTCCTAATTCTCTCAATTTATTTTCTACTTCATCCAATGACTTACGGCCTAAGTTTCTGACCTTCATCATATCTTCCTCTGATTTTTGCACCAAGTCAGCTACGGTCAGTATGTCTGCACGTTTCAAACAATTATACGAGCGAACAGATAAATCTAAATCTTCGATAGTCATGTCCAAAACCTTGTCAGTTTCATCAACTTCTTTTTCCAAGAATGGACTCTTTTCTTCTTTGCCATCTTCTAAATCGCCAGCCATCGTCTGGAACAATTTAAAATGAGCAATAAGAGTGCCTGCTGATTTACTCAAAGCTTCTTCTGGTCGAATAGAACCGTCTGTCCAAACTTCCATCGTCAACTTGTCGTAATCGGTAACATTACCTACACGCGTATCTGTTACTGTATAATTAACTCTTTGGATAGGGGAGAAAATGGAATCAATAGGAATCACGCCGATAGGTTGGTCAGGTTTCTTATTTTTATCTGCTGGCACGTAGCCACGCCCACGTTCTACAACCATTTCCATTCTTAAAGAGCCGGTTTCATCTAAAGTTGCAATGTGCAATTCTGGGTTAAGAATTTCCAAACCAGCATCCAACTGAATGTCAGCTGCGGTCACTTCTCTTTCCCCTTGTACATCAATTCTAACCGTATGCGGTTCATCATCATGCATTTTTATGCACAAATTCTTTAGATTCAAGATGATATTAGTGACATCATCTCGTACACCCTCAATGACCGAAAACTCATGCAATACGCCATCGATTTTGATAGAGGTAATAGCTGCTCCGGGCAAGGAAGATAAGAGAATACGACGCAAAGAATTTCCTAACGTAGTACCGTAGCCTCTTTCCAATGGTTCACAGACGAACTTACCATACTTCTGGTCATCACTTATGGTAACGATTTCAATCTTCGGCTTCTGGATTTCTATCATCTACATTCCCCTGCTATTTTGGAGACAAATTCACAGTATGAAAACCGTAAACAGCAGCAAAATAGTTTTTCCTTTCTTGTTTTATTCATATTCGCCTTTTTATGAGCAAACGCTAAATTTCCCATGTACTCCCATACAGCAGAAATTTCCCGTTTTATCAACAAAACCACTCCCCTAAGGGAGCAGTCATTATTTGGAGTACAATTCAACGATAGCTTGTTCTTCAACAGGAACATCAATTTCATCGCGAGCTGGGAATCTGGTTACAGTTCCACCGAGTTCGGTAGCACTGAGCCATGCTGGAACATTTAGGCTATTACCAGCTTCTGCGATGCCCTTGAACAAAACATTGCTACGGCTATTTTCTTTAACACTGATGACATCGTTTACTTTTACTAAAGCAGATGGAATATTTACAGTTTTGCCATTTACAGTGATGTGGCCATGGCTTACCATTTGGCGAGCCTGACGGCGAGTACTTGCGATACCCAAGCGGAAAACAACATTGTCTAAACGTCTTTCCAACAAAATCAACAAGTTTTCGCCTGTGATGCCTTCCATCTTTTTCGCTCTATCATAATAATGACGGAATTGTCTTTCTAAAACGCCATAAATGAATTTAGCTTTTTGTTTTTCTCTAAGCTGCATACCATATTCGCTTAATTTACGACCACCGCGACGTGGTTGGCGTTTGGATTTTTTGCCCAAACCAACGACAGCCGGTTCAATGCCTAAAGCACGGCATCTTTTCAAAGATGCTACTTTATCTAATGCCATTTATATATCTCCCCTCCTATTATACTCTTCTACGTTTCGGTGGACGGCAACCATTGTGAGGAACAGGAGTAACATCTTTAATAATATTTACTTCTAAACCTGTTGCCTGTAAAGAACGGATAGCAGCTTCGCGACCTGCTCCTGGTCCCTTTACATAAACTTCCACTTGTTTCAAACCATGTTCCATAGCGGCTTTAGCTGCCACTTCAGATGCCATCTGGGCAGCAAAAGGTGTGCTTTTTCTGGAACCACGGAAACCAAGACCACCAGCACTAGCCCAAGAAAGAGCGTTGCCGTTCTTGTCAGTGATGGTAATGATTGTATTGTTAAAAGTAGAGCGAATATGTGCTACGCCATATTCGATATTCTTACGTTCTCTTCTCTTTGGACGAGATTTACTAACTGCCAATTCGACTCCTCCTTATGCTTCTTTCTTCTTGCCCATAATAGTCTTTTTCGGACCTTTTCTGGTGCGAGCATTATTTTTAGTGTTCTGGCCTCTAACAGGCAATCCAAGACGATGTCTTCTGCCACGATAGCAACCAATTTCTACGAGACGTTTAATGTTGAGAGAAACTTCGCGACGCAAATCCCCTTCAACTACATAATCTTTTTCAATAATTTCGCGGATTTTAGCAACTTCATCTTCCGTCAAATCGCGTTCGCGAGTATCTGGGTTGATACCTGTTGCTGCTAAAATATCGCGCGAAGTTTTCAAACCAATGCCATAAATATATGTCAACGCAATTTCAATACGTTTATCACGTGGTAAATCTACACCGGCAATACGTGCCATATACTAACACACCTCCTATTAACCTTGTCTTTGTTTATGTTTAGGGTTTTCGCAAATGACCATAACGCGACCCTTGCGTTTAATTAACTTGCATTTTTCACACATACGTTTTACTGATGGTCGTACTTTCATAGCGATTACTCCTTTCAGCAATCTTTCCTCTACCGAGGCCGTTATTTAAAACGATACGTGATGCGGCCTCTTGTCAAATCATACGGTGTCAGTTCGATTGTAACCTTATCACCTGGCAGAATACGAATAAAATTCATGCGTATCTTGCCAGATACATGAGCTAAAACGACATGACCATTTTCCAGTTCTACCTTAAACATCGCGTTCGGCAATGCTTCGAGAACCTTACCTTCCACTTCAATTACATCTTGTTTTGACATACAGCAGCTCCTTTTTTCATCATCTAATCACTGTTTGCAAACCAGAACCTGTCACAAAGCTTCTCCCCGTTAAGATGAGCGAAAAGCCTCTCTGGAAGGTGAAGGCAAGGGCGAAACATAGTGGTTGCCACTATAGGTGAGAAAAGTTCTAACCAAAGTGTTCAACCTATTGCAAAGCAGCTTTGATTTCATCAAATACTGCATCGACGGATTTTGTACCGTCAATTTTTTTGTATAAACCGTTGTTCTGATAGTAAGCGATAAGCGGTTCTGTCTGTTTGTGGAAAACAGCGAGACGATTCTTCATTGTAGCTTCGCTATCATCTGCGCGTTGATAGAGTTCTCCGCCACAGACATCGCAAATGCCTTCATGTACTGGTTTTTTAAATTTTATATTATAAGTGCTGCCGCATTTCTTACAAATTCTTCTGCCGACAGCTCTTTCAATTAACAATTCTTCCGGAACATCTATATTAACAGCTGCCTTTAAACTTAAATGCAACTCTCTCAAGATGTTATCCAATGCTTCAGCCTGTTCCACAGTACGTGGAAAGCCATCGAGAATAAATCCTTTTTTGCAGTCGTCTTTGCTGAGACGCTCTCTTACAATCCCAATGGTAACATCATCTGGCACTAATTGACCTGCTTGCATACATGCCTGTGCTTTTTTGCCAAGTTCCGTACCTTCTTTGACAGCAGCACGAAACATATCGCCGGTCGAAATATGTGCTATGCCGAATTCCTTTACTAATCTTTCCGCTTGCGTGCCTTTTCCTGCTCCAGGAGGGCCCATTAATAAAATATGCATCTTCTACTCCTTATTTCATAAAACCTTCGTAGTTTCTCATGACTACCATAGATTCAATTTGCTTCATCGTATCCAGTGCAACTCCCACCACGATGAGCAACGCTGTACCACCGAAATATACCCCTTCAATATGCGTAGCGTAAGCGATAATAGATGGCAAAATAGCGATAAACGCAAGAAATATAGCGCCTGCCAAGGTAATTCTCGTCATAATGGCGTCAATGTAATTGGCCGTATCCTGACCAGGACGAATCCCGGGGATAAAGCCACCGTATTTCTTCAAATTATCCGCTAATTCCGGTATTTTAAGTGTAACAGCAGTATAAAAATAAGTAAAGAAAATTATCAAAACTACATACATTATTGAGTTGGAAAGAGTTCCCCAAGCAAAGTATTCCGAAATCGTTTTCAACCAGCCAGTATGTACGAACTGGCCAATAGTCGCTGGAAACATCAGTAACGATGAAGCAAAGATAATCGGAATAACACCCGCTTGATTGACTTTCAAAGGTAAATGCGATGAATTACCACCATAAGTTTTATTGCCAACTACCTTCTTGGTGTACGTAATCGGGATACGACGTTCTCCCTGTTGAATAAAGATAACAAACACAATCATCGCCAAGGCGATGACAAAAAACAAGAAGACATCAAAATAACTGATGGTCCCGGCCTGTACATAACGATAAATTGTAGTTAAGGCATTTGGTAAAGCAGCCACTATACCAGCAAAAATAATCAGCGAAATACCATTTCCTATCCCATGAGCAGTAATCTGTTCACCGACCCACATCAGAAAAACTGTTCCTGCCGTCAATGTTATAGCAATGATGATAATGGAAAAAATATTAGGATTGACAATTGCGGCTTTTAATCCTACTGCCATACCAATACCCTGTAAAAAAGCTAACCCCACAGTTATATACCGTGTCAATTTGGTCGTCTTCTTCTGCCCTTCTGCTCCTTCTTTAGACCACTGTTCCAAAGTAGGAACGACGACAGCCAAGAGTTGCAAAATGATAGAAGCGTTGATGTACGGGGTTATACTCATGGCAAAAATGGAAAATTTACTTAGCGCACCACCTGAAAACAGGTCGAGCAAGCCAAATAAATTTCCATTATTGAAAAGACTCGAGAGAGCAGCTGGATTTACTCCCGGAACTGGGATATGAGTCCCCAGCCTAAATACGGCAAACATAATCAAGGTAAAAATAACCTTTTGCCTTAATTCGGGAACCTTAAAGATATTTCCGAGAGCTGAGAGCAATTAAATCACCTCAACTTGCCCGCCTGCTGCTTCAATTTTTGCTTTAGCACCTTTACTGAAACCCTGTGCTTTGACCGTCAGTTTCTTGGTAAGTTCACCATTGCCCAAGATGCGAATGCCATCACGGACGTTTTTCAATACGCCTGCTTCAATTAAGGAAACCGCATCGACAACAGCGCCATCTTCAAAACGTTCTAACAAGCCAACATTTACTTCGGCATATTCTTTAGCAAAGATATTGGTAAAACCGCGTTTCGGCAATCTGCGGTATAATGGCATCTGTCCGCCTTCAAAGCCGGTACGAACGCCACCACCGGTTCTAGCCTTCTGACCTTTATGACCGCGACCGGAGGTTTTTCCAAGACCAGAGCCCAAACCGCGACCAACGCGAATACGTTTTTTCTTGGAGCCTTCAGCTGGTTTTAATTCATGTAACTTCATGCTATTGGCACCTCCTATTATATTTCTTCTACTTTTACAAGATGTTCGACTTTATGGAGCATACCGCGAATAGCAGGATTATCTTCCTTTTCTACTACGGAATTAGTTTTTCTTAAACCTAACGCTCTTACAGTGTCCTTTTGGTCTTGCGGACGACCGATAAGACTGCGGGTTAAAGTTACTTTCAATTTTGCCATTCTCCAAAATCCTCCTTAACCCAAAAGTTTTTCTACGGCAACACCGCGAAGTTTAGCAACTGTTTCAGCGTTCTTTAGCTGTTCCAAACCTTTCAAGGTAGCGCGTACCATATTATTAGGATTGGAAGAACCCAAAGATTTTGTCAAAATATCAGAGATACCACACAATTCTAAGACGGCACGAGCTGGGCCACCAGCGATAACGCCAGTACCTTTAGAAGCCGGCTTCAATAAAACCTTACCTGCTCCAAATACGCCGATAACCTGATGAGGGATACTCTGTTCTTTCAAAGAAACTTCAATGATGTTCTTTTTAGCATCTTCAATGCCTTTTCTAATAGCTTCTGGCACTTCTGCTGCTTTGCCAAGACCAGAACCAACATGGCCTTGTCCGTCGCCAACAACGACTAAAGCACTAAAGGAAAAGCGGCGTCCGCCTTTAACTACTTTAGCTACGCGATTGATATATACTACTTTTTCTTTTAATTCCAATTTGTTCGCATCTATTCTGGACATCAATTAACCTCCTCTTCCTGAAATTAGAACTTCAGTCCTGCTGCACGAGCAGCATCTGCTAAAGCTGCCACACGGCCATGATAAACATAACCACCGCGGTCAAACACTACTTCTTTAATGCCTTTTTCTAAGGCTTTTTTCGCTACAGCTTCGCCAATAGCTTTTGCTGCTGCAATATTACCGCCATACTGTTCAAAACCTTTATCTTGGCTACTTGCAGATACGAGGGTAACTCCTTTGTTATCATCGATGATTTGGGCATAAATATTACTCAAGCTGCGAAAAACATTCAAACGAGGTCTTTCTGCAGTGCCAATTACATGGCTGCGCAAACGCAAATGACGTTTCTGACGAGCTTGATTCTTGTCCTGTTTCTTAATCAAGTTAACTGCTCCTTTCTCCTGAATTATTTAGCCGCTTTCGCGCCGGCTTTACCTACCTTACGGCGGATATGTTCGCCTTCGTACTTAATACCCTTTCCTTTGTAAGGTTCTGGTTGTCTATATCTGCGAATCTGCGCAGCAACTTCACCGACCAATTCCTTGCTCAAACCGGAAACAACGATTTTATTAGCTGCTGGCACTTCAAAAGTAATTCCTTCTGGTGGTTCAACCTGCACTGGATGAGAGAAACCTAAAGACAAGGTAATACCTTTGCCCTTCTGTGCTGCTCTGTAACCAACGCCATTAATTTCCAATACTTTTTTAAATCCATCGGTAACACCCACTACCATATTGTGCAATAAGGCACGAGTTAAACCGTGTAATGCTCTATGTTCTTTATCATCGGAAGGACGTTCAACGGTCAAAACGCCATCTTCGATTGTTATTTTCATATCTTTATTGAATGCACGAGAGAGTGTTCCTTTTGGTCCTTTGACTACCACATGATTGCTTCCGTCAACGGTCACTGTAACTGTCTTTGGAACATCAATCGGTGCTCTTCCTATTCTTGACATATCGACACCTCCTAGTTCTTAAATTACCATACGTAAGCGAGTACTTCGCCACCAACGCCTTCACGGCGAGCTTGTTTATCACTCATAATTCCCTTAGAAGTAGAGATTATAGCGATACCAAGTCCTCCCAAAACGCGTGGCAACTGGTCTTTCTTCGCATAGGCACGCAAGCCTGGGCGAGAAACACGCTTCAATCCGGTGATTACTTTTTCGTCATTAGGACCATATTTCAAGTTGATAACCAAGACACCCTGTTTATCATCTTTGATGAAAGAATAGTCTTTAATAAAGCCCTCTTCTTTCAATACACCGGCAATCGCTTTCTTTATATTAGAACCAGGAATTTCAACTTTGTCATGTAAAACGGAGTTTGCATTGCGCAAACGTGTTAGCATATCTGCAATCGGATCAGTCATTCCCATAAATCGATATCCTCCTTTCTTTCTATCTTACCAACTGGATTTTGTTATTCCAGGAATTGCGCCTTTATAGCTTTGTTCTCTAAAGCAAATACGGCACATTTCAAATTTACGCATATAAGCATGTGGACGACCACAAATTTTACATCTGTTATGTTGACGAACTTCAAACTTAGGTGTTCTTTTCCATTTTTCAATCATGGATTTTTTTGCCATCTAAAAACTTACCTCCTCTTTTATGCTTTGAACGGCATTCCCAAAAGGCGGAGAAGTTCTTTGGCCTCTTCATCTGTGTTTGCCGTTGTTACTACTGCAATATTCATTCCGCGAATTTTATCTACTTTATCATAGTCAATTTCCGGGAAAATTAACTGTTCTTTTAAACCGATGGAATAGTTTCCTCTTCCATCAAATGCATCGCTACTGATACCACGGAAATCACGCATGCGTGGCAAAGCGATATTGATGAATTTATCTAAGAATTGATACATGCGAACTCCGCGCAAAGTTACCTTACATCCCATAGGCATCCCTTCACGCAATTTCCAAGCTGCTAAAGATTTTTTAGCTCTTGTCAAAACTGGTTTCTGGCCAGAAATAAGCGTCAAATCAGCAACTGCTGCATCCAAAGCTTTAGAATTGCCGACATCATCGCTCAATCCCATATTGATGATAATCTTATCTAATTTAGGTAACTGCATTACGTTCTTATAGTTGAACTTTTCTTTTAATGCAGGGATTACTTCTTTTACATATTTTTCTTGTAATCTATCCACCAATGCTGCCTCCTTTCTGAATTACTTGTGCTGGTCCAAAGGTTCTCCGCATTTTTTGCAAACGCGTACCATTTTACCATTCACTTCTTTTTTAGCAACACGAGTAGGTTTGGAGCAAGCAGGACATACAACCATAACTTTGCAAGCTGCCAACGGAGCTTCTTTGGTGATGATGCCACCCTGCGGAGCTTTTTGGCTAGGTTTTGTATGACGTTTAATCTTGTTAACGCCTTCTACGATAAGCTTGCTTTTCTTTGGCAAAGCAGCCAAAACTTTACCTTGCTTACCTTTATCTTTACCAGACAATACGATAACGGTATCATCTTTTCTTACGTTTAATTTCAAATTTTACACCTCCTACTCATTAAAGAACTTCCGGTGCCAAAGAGATAATCTTCATGAAGTTTTTATCACGTAATTCTCTTGCTACCGGCCCAAAAATACGAGTGCCTTTCGGGGTCTTATCGTCTTTTATAATAACAGCTGCGTTTTCATCAAAATGGATGTAAGAACCATCTGCTCTTCTCAATCCTTTTGTTGAACGAACAACTACTGCTTTAACAACTTCTCCCTTTTTAACCATCCCACCAGGAGTTGCTGATTTGACTGCTGCAACAATGATATCACCAATATTGGCGTATTTGCGGTAAGAACCACCTAACACGCGAATGCACATGATTTCTTTAGCTCCCGTGTTGTCACCAACATTCAGCATTGTCTGTTGTTGAATCAATTACTTTACCTCCTTCTTAAAATTGTGACTTCTCACGCCGGCCCCGCCTCCATAATGAAGTTGGGGCTATGGAATACACAATTTAAATATTGCTTATTTTGCTCTTTCTATTATTTTAACTAATCTCCAACGTTTTGTCTTGGATAATGGACGTGTTTCCATGATAGAAACGATATCACCGATTTTTGCTTCTTCTTTATCGTCGTGAGCCTTGAATTTTACAGTGCTCTTCACAGCTTTTTTGTAGATAGGATGTTGTTTTACATCTTCAACAGCTACCACGATGGTTTTTTCCATCTTATCGCTGATAACTTTGCCAACTTTTACTTTGCGTTCGTTTCTTTCGCTCATCAAATGACCTCCCTTCCTCCGCTAATCTGCAATTAAGCCTGTTCCTTTTTTATTTCTTGTTCGCGCAAGATTGTCTTAATGCGAGCAATATCTTTCTTAACAGCTTTGATACGCATCGGATTTTCTAGCTGTCCGGTAGCGTGTTGGAATCTCAGATTAAAGAGTTCTTCTTTAAGCGAAGTAAGTTTTTGGTTAAGTTCTCCCTGGCTCAAATCACGTATTTCATTAGCCTTCATTTACTTCACCTTCCTTTTTTTCATCGGCACGTCTGACGAATTTTGTTCTGATTGGCAGTTTATGACCGGCAAGACGCATTGCTTCTTTCGCAACAGCTTCCGTTACACCACCCATTTCGAACATAATACGACCTGGTTTAACTACTGCTACCCAGTATTCTGGCGAACCTTTACCACTACCCATACGAGTTTCTGCTGGTTTTGCTGTAACTGGTTTATCTGGGAATATTTTAATCCAAACCTGACCACCACGTTTAATATAACGGGTCATTGCAATACGAGCAGCTTCGATTTGACGATTGGTAATCCATGCTGGTTCCAGAGCCTGCAAGCCGAATTCACCGTGAGAAACGGTATTGCCGCGATGTGCTTGACCTTTCATTCTACCACGGAACTGCTTGCGATATTTTGTTCTCTTTGGCATCAACATTTAAGCTCTACCCCCTTCAACAGCTTTTTCTACCTGCTGTTTTTTTTCCGGAAGGATTTGCCCTTTGAAAATCCATACTTTTACGCCGATACGGCCATAAGTTGTATGCGCTTCTGCTGTACCATAGTCGATATCAGCACGCAAGGTGTGCAAAGGAATACTGCCTTCTCTGTAAGATTCAGTTCTAGCGATTTCAGCGCCACCTAAACGTCCGCTAACAGTTACCTTTATTCCCAACGCGCCCATGCGCATGGTGCGGGATACTGCCTGTTTCATAGCACGACGGAAAGCGATGCGGCGTTCCAACTGAGAAGCGATATTTTCCGCTACTAAAACGGAATCCATATCCGGATGTTTAATTTCTACGATATTGATTTCTACATGCTTATTGGTATAAGCCTTTAAGCTGTTTTTCAACTGTTCGATACCAGCACCACCGCGTCCGATGACCATTCCTGGTTTTGCGGTATGAATAGTTAACTTCAAGCGGTTTTTAGAACGTTCTGTTTCTATCTTAGACACGCCTGTTTGTTTCAGTTCTTCTTTTAAGAATGCACGAATGCGGATGTCTTCATGCAAGTTTGCAGCATAATCTTTGTCAGCGTACCATTTTGCATCCCAAGTTTTGATAATGCCGATACGCATCCCATTAGGATTGACTTTCTGACCCAAAACTACTCCTCCTTTTTATTTTTCTTTTACCACGATGGTAATATGTGACGTGCGTTTTAAAATTTTAAAAGCCTGTCCACGAGAACGCGGATGAATGCGTTTCAGAGTAGGTCCTTGGTCAACATATGCTTCTGAAACATAAAGGGCATCAACATTCATGTCAAAATTGTTTTCAGCGTTTGCTACGGCAGAACGCAAAACTTTATCTACTACTTCTGCTCCGACTTTCGGAGTGAATTTTAAAATAGCGAAAGCATCTGCTACGCTTTTGCCGCGGATGAGGTCGATGACAACGCGGGATTTGCGAGGAGCGATGCGAATATATTTAGCTACGGCTTTAGCTTCCACTAAAGTCCCTCCTTTCAATGCTTATTTTACAGCGGTCTTACGTTCTTCCCCAGAATGTCCTTTAAAAGTACGGGTCGGAGCGAATTCACCCAATTTATGACCAACCATATCTTCGGTGATATAAACTGGAACGTGTTTACGTCCATCATGGACAGCAATGGTGTGTCCAACAAACTCTGGCAATATTGTAGAGCTTCTAGACCAGGTTTTAATCACTTTATGTTCATTGCTTTCATTCAAAGCAGTAACTTTTTTCAACAAGCTATCTTGTACGAAAGGTCCTTTTTTTATAGATCTTGACAAAATGTCTCCTCCTTTCCTCTGACTGCCTAATTAGGCAGTCTTCAGTACATTATTTTGCACGACGATTTATGCGACGTTTAACAATAAATTTATCGGAAGGTTTCTTATGACGGGTCTTAGCACCCATTGCACATTTACCCCATTTGGTAACAGGATGTTTACGTCCGACAGGGCTTCTACCTTCCCCACCACCATGCGGATGGTCGATTGGGTTCATCGCAACCCCACGGTTTGCTGGGCGAATGCCGAGCCAACGGGAGCGACCTGCTTTACCAATGGAAATGTTTTCGTGGTCTAAGTTACCTACTTGACCGATAGTAGCACGGCAGTTAACGTGAATCTTACGCAATTCGCCAGACGGCATACGCAAGAGAGCGTATTTGCCTTCTTTGGCCATCAACTGAGCTGCAGCACCAGCAGAGCGTACCAACTGACCACCTTTGCCGATTTTCATTTCGATATTGTGCAACATAGAACCGAGAGGGATGTTGATGATAGGCAGAGCATTGCCGACTTTAATATCAGCGTCTGGACCGGAAACAACAACGTCACCTACTTTTAATCCATTTGGAGCCAAGATGTAACGTTTTTCACCGTCTACATAATTCAACAATGCGATGCGAGCACTGCGATTTGGGTCATATTCAATTGTTGCTACACGAGCAGCAATACCGTCCTTATTGCGTTTGAAGTCGATAACGCGATAACGGCGTTTATGTCCGCCACCTTGATGTCTAACAGTCAAACGACCCTGCATATTGCGGCCGCCGCGTTGATGTAAACTTTCTAATAAGGATTTTTCTGGTTTATCTGTTGTAATTTCTTCGAAGGAAGAAACACTCATAAATCTTCTGCCAGGAGCATAAGGTTTAAATTTCTTTATTGCCACTTCATATACCTCCTTCTCTTAGATTATGCCTGGAAAAATTCGATTGTATTTCCAGGAGCTAATTTTACGATTGCCTTTTTATAATCGGATGTTCTTCCGACGTTGCGACCGACTCTTTTGGTTTTGCCAGCAACATTAACTGTATTCACGCTGAGAACTTTTACGCCCCAGATTTCTTCTACGGCTTTGCGAATTTCAACTTTGTTGGCTTTTTTAGCAACTTTGAAAACGTATTTGCCTTCCGCCATAAGGGAAGTGGTGCGTTCAGTTACTAACGGCTTTAAGATTATTTCTCTTGCTTCCATTATGCTAATACCTCCTCAATGTGGGCAATAGCATCTTTGCTGATAAAAATCTTATTATGATTTAAGATATCATAAACATTTAATCCGCCAGCATTGATTGCCTTGACACCCGGTATATTGCGAGAAGATCTTTCTACATTTTCATTGGCATCAGCGGTGATGACCAATACTTTCTGTTCTCCAGCCTGCAATGCATCCATCATTTTGATGAAATCTTTGGTCTTTGGTGCAGCGAAGTTCAAATCTTCTAAAACAACAAAATCATTGCTCTTAACTTTATCAGTTAAAGCACATTTAATAGCTAAACGGCGCTGTTTACGCGGCATAGAGAAAGCGTAAGAGCGTGGATGCGGTCCAAAAATCGTACCGCCACCAATCCATAGTGGAGAACGAATACTACCACATCTTGCACGACCAGTGCCTTTTTGACGCCATGGTTTGCGACCACCGCCACGAACCAAGCCTTTTGTTTTGGTAGAATGAGTTCCCAAGCGCTGTGCAGCTAATTGCATAACAACAGCCTGATGAACTAATCCTTCGTTAATTTCTACGTCGAACACCATTTCGTTGAGCGCCATATCGCCAACCTTTTGTCCAGACATATTAAATACATCTACTGTAGGCATATTCATTATCCCCCTTCCAATTATTTATTCGGTTTTACCGTTGCTTGAATCATTACGAAACCATTATTAGCACCAGGAATAGCACCCTTGATTAACAAGAGGTTACGTTCGCTGTCGACACGTGCTATTGTCAAACGCTGTACTGTAACGCGATTTGCACCCATACGTCCTGGCAATTTTTTGCCTTTCAGTACGCGTCCGCCGTGACCACTGATCATCGCACCAGTTGAACCTGGTTCGCGGTGAGATTTGGAACCGTGTTTCATTGGTCCACGTGCGAAATTGTGACGTTTAATACCGCCGGCAAATCCTTTACCTTTGGAAGTGCCGATTACGTCAACCAAATCGCCTTCAGCAAATATGTCAACGCCGATTACATCGCCGGCTTTATATTCAGAAGCATCATTCAAACGCACTTCGCGAATGAATTTTACTGGTTTAGCACCAGCTTTTTCACAATGACCACTCAATGCTTTGGTTGCTTTCTTAGCTTTGATTTCACCAAAACCAAGTTGTACTGCATTGTAGCCATCATTTTCCATGGTTTTATTTTGAAGTACGACATTATTTCCACTTTCTACAACAGTTACTGGAATAACTGCCCCTTCAGGTGTGAAAATCTGAGTCATACCGATTTTTTTACCTAATATAGCTTTCATTAACTTTGCCACCTCCTATTACAATTTAATTTCAATGTCAACGCCTGCTGGTAAGTCAAGACGCATCAAAGCATCAACCGTTTTGGAAGACGGTTCGAGAATGTCGATTAAACGCTTATGAGTTCTCATTTCGAACTGTTCGCGGGAATCCTTGTTGACATGTGGAGACCTTAAAATTGTGTAAATATTTTTTTCAGTTGGCAAAGGGATAGGACCTGAGACCATAGCACCTGTTCTTTTTGCTGTTTCTACAATCTTTACTGCACTTTGGTCTAGTGCTTTGTGATCATATGCTTTCAAACGAATACGGATCTTCTGTTGTTTGGACATTTTTTCCTCCTTATCGCCCGGGTTCTTTGACCGGACATTTCTCCGCACTAGTTCCCCTTTCTTAAGAACCGAAAGGCAATCTAATACGTCATCGCATTAGTAAAAACTTTATACAAGGGCGACATAAGTCGCCCTTGTATAAAAAAACTTATTTCAATGTGAAATTATTCAATAATTTCTGCTACCTTACCTGCACCAACGGTGTGGCCGCCTTCGCGAATAGCGAACTTCAAGCCTTTTTCCATAGCAATTGGGGTAATTAATTCAATTGTCATTTCGATATGGTCGCCAGGCATAACCATTTCTGTACCTTCTGGTAACTGAACAACGCCAGTAACGTCAGTAGTACGGAAGTAGAACTGTGGACGATAGTTGGTGAAGAACGGAGTATGACGGCCGCCTTCTTCTTTTTTCAAGACGTAAACCTGAGCTTTGAATTTGGTATGTGGATGAACTGAACCTGGTTTAGCGAGAACTTGGCCACGTTCAATTTGAGTACGGTCGATACCACGGAGCAAAGCACCGATGTTATCGCCAGCAACTGCACTATCCATGCTCTTGCGGAACATTTCGATACCAGTAACGATGGTCTTTTTCTTTTCAGTGCTGAGACCAACGATTTCAACTTCGTCGTTCAAGTTGAGCTGACCACGTTCAACACGACCGGTAGCAACTGTACCACGGCCAGTGATGGTGAAAACGTCTTCGACTGGCATAAGGAATGGTTGATCTACGTCGCGAGTAGGAGTTGGGATGTAGCTATCAACAGCATCCATAAGTTTCATAATGTTTGCAGCTTGTTCTGCGTCGCCTTCCAAAGCTTTCAATGCGGAACCGCAGATTACTGGAATTTCATCGCCAGGGAAATCGTAGGAAGAGAGCAATTCGCGAACTTCCATTTCAACGAGTTCCAAGAGTTCAGGGTCATCAACCTGGTCAACTTTGTTCAAGAAAACAACCATTGCAGGAACGCCAACCTGACGTGCGAGCAAAATGTGTTCACGAGTCTGAGGCATAGGACCATCAGCAGCACTTACAACGAGGATAGCGCCGTCCATCTGAGCAGCACCGGTAATCATGTTCTTTACATAGTCAGCGTGGCCCGGGCAGTCAACGTGTGCATAGTGTCTCTGTTCAGTTTCATATTCAACGTGTGCAGTGTTGATGGTAATACCGCGTTCACGTTCTTCCGGAGCCTTGTCAATCATGCTGTAATCTTCGAATTTTGCCAACCCTTTATCGGAGAGCACCTTTGTGATTGCAGCAGTAAGAGTTGTTTTACCATGGTCAACGTGACCGATGGTACCAATATTAACATGTGGTTTTGTTCTTTCAAACTTTTGTTTAGCCATTGTAATTCATTTCCTCCTTATTCACCTTTGTTTTTTGCAACAATAGCATCTGCGATACTCTTTGGAACTTCTTCATAGTGAGAAACTTCCATAGAGTAATTACCACGGCCTTGTGTTCTAGAACGCAAGTCAGTAGCATAGCCGAACATTTCAGAAAGAGGTACTACGCCATTGATAACCTGTACGCCATTGCGCGGTTCCATACCTTCAATGCGACCACGACGACCATTTAAGTCCCCGATAACATCGCCCATATAATCTTCTGGTACAGTAACTTCTACCTTTACATAAGGTTCGAGCAAGACTGGGTTAGCTTTTTGCGCACCGCTCTTGAATGCCATAGAGCCGGCAATCTTGAACGCCATTTCTGAAGAGTCGACTTCGTGATAGGAACCATCGTAGACAATTGCTTTAATGTCTACCATTGGATAACCAGCGACAACGCCGTTTTCCATAGCTTCTATGATACCATTTTCAATTGGGTTGATATATTCTTTCGGAATAGCACCGCCGACAATTTTGCTTTCGAAGGAGAAGCCTTGTCCCGGTTCCTGTGGAATGAGTTCCAACCAGCAATGACCATATTGGCCCTTACCACCGGACTGACGAATGAACTTACCTTCACTCTTGACAGATTTGCGAATAGTTTCTCTGTAAGCAACCTGTGGCTTGCCGACATTACATTCAACATGGAATTCACGCAACATACGGTCAACGATAATTTCCAAGTGCAATTCGCCCATACCGGAAATAATGCACTGACCAGTTTCATGGTCGGTAGCAACGCGGAAGGTGGGGTCTTCTTCTGCCAATTTCTGTAAAGCAATACCCATTTTTTCTTGGTCTGCTTTTGTCTTTGGTTCTACTGCGACAGAGATAACTGGGTCTGGGAATTCCATGGATTCCAAGATGATAGGATTATCCATATCACAGAGGGTATCACCAGTAGTTGTATCTTTCAAACCAACTGCAGCTGCGATATCACCGCTGAAAACTTCATCAATTTCCTTACGGTCATTAGCATGCATCTGCAAAATACGACCGATACGTTCTTTTTTGCCCTTAGTGGAGTTATACACATAAGAACCAGACTGCAACACGCCAGAATAAACACGGAAGAATGCCAGTTTACCGACATAAGGGTCAGTCATTATCTTAAATGCCAAAGCTGCGAAAGGTTCTTCATCGCTCGCTTCACGCTTATCTTCGTCACCGGTTTCCGGGTTTACCCCTTTAATAGCTGGAATATCTACTGGTGCTGGCATGAAATCAACAACTGCATCCAACATCGGTTGAATACCTTTGTTCTTGTAAGAAGAACCGCAAACTACTGGGCAGGCAACGCAATCGATAGTTGCCTTTCTGAGTACGCGTCTAATGTCTTCTTCGGTGATTTCGCCACCGTCCAAATATTTTTCCATGAAATCGTCATCGGTTTCAGCCAAGGCATCTAACATCTTCTGACGATATTCTTCTGCTTTAGCCTGCAATTCTTCTGGAATTGGGCCAAAGGTTTCTAACTTTCCTTCTTTATCTTCGTAGAGGATAGCTTCCATTTTGATGAGGTCAATCATACCTTGGAAATTATCTTCAGCGCCGATAGGAATCTGAATAGCTATTGGATTAGCATGCAAACGGTCTTTCATCATCTGCAAAACATTGTAGAAGTTTGCACCGATGATATCCATCTTGTTTACATAAACCATTCTCGGTACATGATAGCGTTCAGCTTGACGCCAAACGGTTTCAGACTGAGGTTCTACACCACTCTTACCAGAAAGTACGGTAACCGCACCATCTAATACCTTGAGGGAACGTTCTACTTCTACTGTAAAGTCCACGTGGCCTGGTGTGTCGATAATGTTAATGCGATGGTCTTTCCAGTGACAAGTAGTTGCAGCAGAGGTAATGGTAATACCTCTTTCCTGTTCCTGTTCCATCCAGTCCATGGTAGCTGCGCCATCATGAACTTCACCAATCTTGTGAACAATACCCGTGTAGAATAAGATGCGTTCTGTAGTAGTGGTTTTACCGGCATCAATATGGGCAATGATACCTATGTTACGAGTTTTTTGCAAGGAAAACTCTCTAGCCACTTATATCGCTCCTTAATTGTAGTTTCTCTGCAGAGAAATTTATAAATATTACCAACGGTAATGAGCAAAAGCCTTGTTTGCTTCCGCCATCTTGTGGGTATCTTCTTTTTTCTTAATAGAAGCGCCAGTGTTATTGGCAGCATCCATCAATTCTCCAGATAATCTTTCATCCATGGTTTTTTCACCGCGGAGACGAGCATAGTTGACAATCCAACGAATGCCTAATGTCATACGGCGGTCAGGACGAACTTCTACTGGAACTTGGTAGTTAGCACCACCGACACGGCGAGCGCGTACTTCCAAAACTGGCATAACATTGTTCAATGCTGTTTCAAAGACTTCCAATGGGTCTTTACCAGTTTTTGTTCTAATAGTTTCAAAAGCGTCATAGACAACTTTTTCAGCAACGCTCTTCTTTCCGGAGAGCATTACTTTGTTGATAAATCTGGTAACTTTTTTAGATTTGTATACCGGATCCGGCAACACATCACGTTTAGGTACAGGGCCTTTTCTTGGCATCTATATCCCTCCTTATCTGTAATTTGTCCAACTAAATTCTAAAATATATTATTTCTTCTTGGCACGCTTAGCACCATATTTACTTCTGCTTTGTGCGCGGTCCTGCACACCTGCGGTATCGAGAGAGCCACGAATAATATGATAACGAACCCCCGGTAAGTCTTTTACACGACCACCACGAATCAAAACTACGCTATGTTCCTGAAGATTGTGTCCAATCCCTGGAATGTAAGCTGTAACTTCGATGCTGTTTGTCAAGCGAACACGAGCAACTTTACGAAGTGCGGAGTTCGGTTTCTTAGGAGTCGTTGTGTAAACTCTTGTACAAACGCCACGTTTCTGCGGGCAATTTTTCAATGCCGGAGCCGTAGATTTTTCTTGCATGCTCTTTCTGGTTTTTCTGATTAACTGATTAATTGTAGGCATACATGCACCCCCTTCCTCAACTTAGCTTCATTATAAAGAGAATTATCGGCAAAATAATAATTATTTTATAATAGCTGCTGCCGCAGCACCGACTTCAATAGAACAAGCTTCACCAAGTTCTTTTTTAGTAAAACCTGCCTTTATCTCAATTTCCTTTTCTTTGCACAACTCTCGCAAAGGTTGCAGTATCCTGTCATCGGCGTCAGCTGCTAAAAAAACGCATTCCGCTCTGTCATGGGTAAGTGCTTTTTTCACTTGTTTAGCCCCGATAACGATATCTGCATTTTTCAGTCTTTCTAGCATCTGTTCATCTCCCTTACAGTACTGCTGTTTTAGGCACTCATATATATTATCATGCTCAAAAACCCTTGTCAACACAATAGTACAAGTATTTTTTTATTTACACGCTTCCTAGTGTATCACATGTCTATTTTACCATAAAAAAAAGACGGCAGCTAGCCGTCTAAAAATAATTTAACTACCTTTATAACACTTTTGAGAGAAACGCCTTGGTTCTTTCTTGTTGTGGATGGTCAAATACCTCTTCTGGTGAACCGCTCTCTAAAATGCCACCATCTGCCACAAAAAGAATTCTATCCGCAACTTGTCTAGCAAAGTTCATCTCATGTGTGACAATAACCATCGTCATCCCCTCCTTGGCTAAAGTAGTGATGACGTTCAATACTTCACCGACCATTTCTGGGTCTAAAGCCGAAGTAGGTTCATCAAAAAGCATCACCTTAGGTTGCATCGCTAAAGCTCTCGCTATGGCTACACGCTGTTGTTGCCCCCCTGACAACTGTTCTGGATAAGCAGCACTCTTAGTCTCTAAACCGACCTTTTGTAAAAGCTGCAACGCATTATCTCGTGCGACTTGTGGCGAAACCTTTTTTAGTTTTTGTGGAGCTAAAGTAATATTTTCTAGTACAGTCATATGCGGAAAAAGATTAAATTTCTGAAATACCATGCCGATATCTCTTCTCAGCGTATCCAGATTGCAAGCATCAATTTTCTCGCCAGCAAAATATACCGCCCCCGAACTCGGCTCCTCCAAATAATTTAAGCAGCGTAACAAAGTGGACTTTCCAGAACCGGAAGGGCCAATAATAACAACTACTTCTCCCTTCTCTATCTGTAAGTTAATATTCTTTAGTATGACATTATTGCCATAGGCCTTTTCTAAATGTTCTACTTTAATCAAGATACCACCCCTTTCTTTTCTACGTAGGCTACAACTCGAGCGATAGTAAAGGTCATTGCCAAGTAAATGAGCGCCACCGAGAGCCATATTTCTACCGAGCCATAGGTGCGGGCAATCACTAATTGACCACTTCTCGTCAATTCTTCAAAGCCAATTACCGAAACTAAGGACGAATCTTTTAAAAGCGAAATTACTTCATTGCCCAAAGGCGGAATCACTTTTTTTAGGGCCTGCGGCAAAATTATGTAGGTCATCGCCTGACGCCAACTCAGGCCCAAGGAACGACCAGCTTCCATCTGTCCTTTATCGACGGCCTGAATGCCGGCACGAATGATTTCTGCCACATAAGCACCACTATTAATTCCACAAGCCAAGATAGCCGCTAAAAACGGGTCTAATTTGAGACCGATTAATATCGGCAAAGCAAAATAAACCATAAAAATTTGTACTAATAATGGCGTTCCTCTGACAAAGTCAACATAAAGGGTGGCTGTATATCGCAGGACTTTCACTTCGCTAATTCTAGCTATCCCGACCAAAACTCCTATCATAATACCTAAGATTACGCTGAGAAAAGTAATCTTTATCGTCATCACCGCTCCCCAAAGTAGTAGCGGCAACGAATGTGCTATTAACGAAAAGTCAAAGTCCATCTCAATTCCTCCTTCAGTTAATTTTCGGCGCTCGGTTCTACGCCAAACCATTTCTTATATATTTTGGCATAAGTGCCATCAGCCTTAATTTTTTCCAGAGCTTTATTTATTTTTTCTACCAATTCAGTATTTCCCTTCTTGACGGCAATAGCATAATTTTCAGAGGTAAGTTGTCCACCTACTCTTTTAATGCTCTTGTCACCACTTTCTACCATATAATAGGCATTAACTGGTTTATCATTCACTACCGCCTGCACATTATGGGCCTTTAGTTCAATAAATGTATCTGCTGAACTGTTTAGTTCTTTTACCTTTGCTCCAGGTATCTTCTTCGCTTCAGTAGCACCAGTAGTACCTATCTGCACGGCGATGGTTTTTCCTTCTAAGTCTTTAAAGGAATGAATACTATTATTATTTGCATTTACCATAATGGTAAGACCGGATTGATAGTACGGCTTAGAGAATGTAACGGCTTTATCTCTTTCTCCATTCATAGACATACCAGCGATAACGGCATCAACATGGCCAGTTTGTAAAGCTGGCACTAGGGCATCAAATCCCAAATTACTGATTTCCACTTTTTCTCCCATCTCTTTGCCGATAGCTTTAATGATATCAATATCAAAACCCTCGTACTGACCATCTTTACCCTGAAACTCAAAAGGGGCAAAATCAGCGCAAGTGGCTACTTTTAAAGTATTATTTTCCACTTTATTATTGCTACCACACCCGGTCAACAAAAAGGTAAACCCAAGCATTGCTAATATTCCAAATTGCCAAATTTTCTTCATATTTATTCCTCCGATTTGCATTATTATACTAAAAATAGTAAAAAAAGAGGGCGTGCCAAAGCACGCCCTTTTCCCTTTCCTCAGGAGAGGGAAAATAAAATTATTCAAACTACGCAGACAGAAACAGTGGAGAGACAAAAAGGCATGAACAACCCAAAATTATCTCTCTACAATATTTCATAAGCCTTCGTCGTTCACAATAACATCTAGCGCGACTTACTTCACGGCATAAAAAGTTCCTACTTCTCCTCAACCCACTACGTCGCTGCAAGAAAATCTGTGTATTCATGTTCATTTTGTCTACTCCTTTCCCCTGTAATTTTTCAATCTAAACTAATATACAATTTCATCAAGCTTGGATATCAATATTTTGGCCGAGATTAGGGTCTACTGCTGAAGCCAATTCTTCTACCATATCACCAGTATCCTGCATTTGATTAAAAACTTTTCCCATTGCCAGCATATCCAGTTTTTGATTCACTTGATGTTGAGCCATGTTGACTGATAAAGCCGCTATGCTCATTTCCATAGTCAAGTCCTCCTTTCCGCCTAGACAAAACTGCCTTTCTAAGGGCAGACTGTCTTCACATAAGTGCTAGAACAAGAGTCCATCTCATTGTCAAAAGGCACAATAACGCCTTTTTTCACATTATCAATGTATTAGCATAAATATACATTTTTTATGACAATTCTTGATAATCAATTATAACAAATCGCACGATATTTGCAAGTCTTTTTTTCATTTTCAGGGGGAGAAATTTAATTATTGACCCATTTATGCTATAATACTAGATACATTATTTTTTCAGTCGGATTATTTAGGAGGTTATATTATAAAAAGAAGCGTATGGATTGCTTTTTTCCTGCTCAGTCTATTGGGTATCTTCTCCCTAATGCACTATGGACATTATTCGGAAGCGCCCTCGCCTAAACCAACTCATAAATTAAAGGTAGTCGCGACCATCTTTCCCCAATATGATTTTTTAAGAGCCATCGGCAAGAATCGCATTGATCTGCAAATGCTCATAAAACCAGGGCAAGAGGTCCACACTTTTGAACCTAGCCCTCAGGATATTATCGCCATCCAAAATTGTAATTTATTTGTCTATGTGGGAGGAGATTCTGATAATTGGGCGGAAAGAATCTTAAAGGCTAATCCCAATAAAAATAGGCGTAGCATCGCTCTCATTGATTGTGTTCCCACATTAAGTGAACAACACAAATCAGAAATGACCCTTCCATACCTCAGCGAGGAAGAAGAGGAAGAACCTGACGAACACGTCTGGACATCTCCCCAAAATGTCATTCTCATCGTCCAAAAACTAACAGCAGTCCTTTGTGCTGAAGACCCAAAGAATGCTAATTTTTATCGCAAAAATGCTGACGCCTACATCAAAAAATTACAAAATTTAAATGCTGAATTTGTTTCTTTGATGCAAAAAAGCAAGCGCCACGAAATAATCGTCGGTGACCGCTTTCCCTTTCTCTATTTTACCCATGCTTACCACTTGACTTATTATGCCGCCTTTCCGGGATGTTCATCGGCCACTGAGGCCAATGCGGCGACTATCGCTGCGCTTTGTCAAAGGGTAAAAAAAGACCACATTCCAGTAGTCTTTCACATTGAAATGTCAAATCAAAAGATAGCAGATATCATCTCGGAAAACACAGGAGCTAAAGTTCTCCTTCTGCACTCTGTACACAATCTCACCGCACGTGATTTTGCTAATGGAGCTACCTATCTGAGTATCATGCAAAATAACCTCAACGCTTTGAAGGAGGCTTTAAATTGACCAATATCTTGACGTGTTGTAATCTCACCTTCGCCTACAATAATGTCGTCGTTTCGGAGGGAGTTGATTTTTCTCTCGATTATGGCGACTATCTATGCATTGTTGGGGAAAATGGTTCTGGTAAATCAACTCTGCTGAGAGGTCTTCTTGGAATTATCACCCCTACCCATGGTTCCATTACTTGGGATAAAAAACTGCAACGCAATGAAATTGGCTATTTACCCCAACAAAATGCCCTGCAAAACGATTTTCCAGCTAGTGTTTATGAAATCGTCCTCTCCGGTCGGCAAAATGCTCACCTGCTACCTTTCTATACCAAAAATGACCGTCTTTCCGCTTATGCCAATATGGAACTTCTCCATATTGAACACTTGGCCAATGCACCTTATAGCGGACTCTCTGGTGGTCAAAAACAGCGCGTTTTGCTAGCTAGAGCCCTCTGTGCTTCTCATTCTGTACTCCTCTTGGACGAACCAGTGACTGGCTTTGACCCCCTTATCGAGCAAGAATTCTACCAATTAATAGAGCATTTGAATAAAAAACATCATTTGACCATCATCATGGTCACACATGATATTCGTAAATCGCTCAAATATGCCTCTCATATTCTGCACTTAGCGCATAAGCAGGTTTTCTTTGGTCCAAAAGAAGATTATGCCCAAAGCGCCATTGGCAAATTATTTCTCCAAGAAGAAAGGGTTACAACCTGATGGAATTAATATCTACTATGCTGTCCTATTCATTTATGCAACGTGCCTTCCTAGTTGGCATCTTACTCGCACTTTGCTCTGCACTCCTTGGTGTCAGCTTGGTCTTAAAGCGCTATTCGATGATTGGTGACGGCTTATCTCATGTCGGCTTTGGGGCATTGGCCGTTGCCGCGGCTTGTCACTTTTTCCCCATGGCCTTTACCATCCCTGTCGTTATCGTCGCGGCCTTCTTTCTCTTGCGCCTCAGCACTATTAGTGATATCAAGGGCGATGCAGCTACCGCTATCATTTGTAGTAGCGCTTTAGCTATTGGTATTACAGCCGCTTCCATGACCACCGGTATAAACACCGATATTCAAAACTTTCTCTTTGGCAGCATCCTCGCCTTGACACCAGCTGATGTCCGCTTGAGTATCATCGCTTCTATCATCATTCTTCTGCTCTTTATTGTTTTTTACAACAAAATTTTTGCTGTTACCTTCGACGAAATCTTTGCTGCCGCTACAGGAACAAACGTCCAATTATACAACATGCTCTTGGCCCTTCTGACGGCCATTACCATCGTGCTCGGCATGCGCATGATGGGGGCATTGCTTATTTCTGGCCTCATCGTCTTCCCAGCTATTAGCGCCATGCGCCTCTGCCATCAATTTCTCTCCACCGTCTTAGTGGCAGCTGGCATTTCCGTTCTTTGTATGGTTACAGGCTTGACAGCGTCCTTCCTCTGGGCCTTACCTTCTGGACCAGCTATCGTCCTTTGTAATTTGGCCGTATTTATCATCTTTTATGGCCTCGCCAAAGTACGTCAGTGAAGTACTTTTTATGAAGAAATTTTCTATTTATCAACATATTAATTAATTTTGAAAGGATGTTTATTATGCAATACTACGACAATTTAGCTTCTCTCATTGGTCATACCCCCATTTTGAAATGGAAAAATCTCTTCTGCAAACTAGAAAATCTCAATCCGACTGGTAGCGCTAAAGACCGTGCCGCTCGCTTTATGCTCGATGCCGCTGAAAAAAGTGGCGTGCTGACTAAAGATACTCCCATCGTCGAACCAACCAGTGGCAATACCGGTATCGGGTTAGCGGCTTTAGCTGCAGCACGTGGCTACCGCATTATTTTAACCATGCCAGATACAATGAGTTTAGAGCGTCGGAAAATGCTCCAAGCCTATGGAGCAGAAATTGTTCTTACCCCGGGAGCGGATGGTATGCAAGGGGCAGTAAAAGAGGCAGAAAAATTGCAAAAAGAGTTACATGCTTTTATGCCCAACCAATTCCAAAATCCCAACAATGCTTTGGCCCACTATGAAACTACTGGTCCAGAAATTTGGCAAGCCCTCGATGGGCATGTCGATGTGTTTGTAGCTGGTGTGGGAACTGGCGGTACCTTAGCTGGTAGTGGAAAATATCTGCGCGAAAAAAACCACCATATCGAAATAATAGCAGTAGAACCAGCCTCCTCTCCTGTTTTGCAAGGTGGAAAACCTGGGAAACACGCCTTACAGGGCATTGGTGCTAACTTCTTCCCCCCTTTACTGACGGCAGAAGAATTTACGCGCGTCATCGGTATAACTAACCAAGCTGCTTATCGCACGGGTAAGGATTTTTCGCAATCTACTGGGCTACTGATTGGTATTTCTGGCGGAGCTGCTTTAGCTGCCGCACTAGAATTGCAAAAAGATGCCAACTATACTGACAAAAATATCGTCGTCGTTATTCCTGATAACGGCAACCGCTACCTATCCACAGCTGATTACTTAGTTTAAACGCTCACAGTAAATATCGTAAAATACTATTGATTTCTCCTTATTTCATGCTATAATAGTTGTTGATTGTTTAACTCTGCCCCATAAATATGGGGCCAATAGACCAAAGAGGGAGGTGTTTTCGTGAGAAAATACGAAATTATGTTCATCATTAAACCAATGGAAGAAGAACAGACTAATGCGGTTATTGAAAAGTTTTCTAAATTGATTGCTGACAATAATGGTGTTGTGGAAAAAGAAGACCGTTGGGGCAAAAGACGTTTGGCATATGAAATCAAAAAACACACTGACGGTTTCTATTGCTTGTTCTACGTTTCCGCTGAACCTGCTTGCGTAAAAGAAGTAGACCGCGTTATGAAGATTACTGATGAATTGTTGAAACACATGATCGTCAGAGTAGACGAAAAATAATATCTTTCCAGCGGAGGGTTATCATGAATAAAATCATTTTATCAGGCAGACTAACTGCTGACCCTGAAGTGCGTTATACACAGACTGGTCGCGCTGTAGCTAGCATGACCTTAGCTGTAAATAAACGCTTTGTACAAGAGGGACAGCCATCAGCTGATTTCTTTAGAATAGTAGCTTGGCAAAAACTCGCTGAAGTATGTGGTAACAACTTAGTAAAGGGCAGTCAGATTATTGTCGATGGCCATTTACAAACGCGCAGTTATGATGCTAAGGATGGTTCTAAGCGTTATATCACCGAAGTAGTTGCCGGAGACATTGAATTTATTGGCCCCAAACCTGCTGGTAGCGGTAATCGCACTAACAGTTATCCGAACGCACCAACAGATAATGTTACCAATAATGCTTCGGAACAAGTGTTTGGCGAAGACGAAACAGATCTCTCAGATGATACGGAAATTCCATTTTAATTTTCAAAGGAGGTTCAACATTGGTTAAACGCGATAGAAATAGAAGACCAAAAAGAAAAGTTTGCAGCTTCTGTGCTGACAAAGTACAAGCTATCGATTATAAAGATGTCGCTAAATTAAATCGCTTCATCACTGAACGTGGTAAGATTTTACCGCGTCGCATTTCTGGCAACTGTGCTCTTCATCAACGCCAGGTAACATTAGCCATTAAACGTGCTCGTAATATCGCTTTATTGGCATTTACTAAGGACTAAAAAAAGCCACCTTTTTAGGTGGTTTTTTTATTTTTCACATTCTTAGGCAATTTTATCGCTTTTATCAACAGAGTATCATTATTTCCTTGTAAAAAGGGCTTGTTTATCTACCTGTAAGCGGTAATAACGCGATAAACAAAGGAGCAATTCGCTCTCTAGAACTGGTCTATTTTATCCGCTTAAAAATGTTTTTTTAAAAGAATATTTGACATTTATGGCGTTCCATGATATATTGTGAATGTATTCAGAGATTGGCAACAGACTCACATGTTCTTGTAAGTCATTGATTCATTCGATGTTTTACAAGAGCATGTGTTTTTTATGTGCTAATTCTCACATTACAAGTATATAAATTATTCAATTCTCAGGAGGACTCACAATGACAGGAACAGTTAAATGGTTTAACGCTGGTAAAGGCTATGGTTTTATTACTAATGATGATGGTAGCGGCGATTTGTTCGTACATTTCTCTGCAATCAACGTTGAAGGTTACAAAACCCTCGAAGAAGGTCAAAAAGTATCTTTCGATGCTGAACCAGACAGCCGCGATAGCAGCAAAATGCGCGCTGTAAACGTTAACATTGTTGAATAATTATCAGCAATAATCTCGCTTATTCTAACCGCAGAACATCTGTTTTGCGGTTTTCTTTTTTTTATTTTTAAATAGCGGAGGGAGGGGACAATCATGCAAGTCAGCGTTCTTGCTAGTGGCAGCAAAGGCAATGCCACCTATATAGAAATAGATGGCATTCGTATTCTTATAGATGCTGGAATAAGTGCCACTCGCATCAAAAAGAACTTACGGCAAATTGGTGTAGGAATGGAAGACCTAAATGCCATTTTACTAACGCACGAACATATAGACCATATTCGTGCCTTGCCAACCCTCTGTAAACACTATCATATTCCCCTCTATTCGCGGGCAGAGACATTTAACGCCATGCCTTTTAGGTCTGAAATAGAGGCAACCTTATTACACCCGATTTCTAAGCACTTTTCTCTCGGATCTATCTCCATAGAGGCCTTTAACACCTCGCATGATGCTGTCGCACCAGTTGGTTATCGTTTACAAGGCAGAAAAAATACTTGTACGCTTGCCACTGATTTAGGGTTCGTTAGCACTGCTGTGCAATCGGCATTAAACAGCGATATACTGGTCTTAGAATCTAACTACGACCCAGAGTTATTGCATCAGAACAGGAAATATCCCCCTTTTTTAAAAGCCCGTATCCGCAGTAAAAAGGGGCACTTATCCAATCTTGACGCCGCTTGGGCCATCTCGCGCTTGCAAAATGTTTACCACATAATTCTAGCACACATGAGCGCCGAAAATAATCTTTGCTCCATCGCTCAAAAAACTATTTTCTCTATCTTACAACAACAGCAATATTTTGACCGGCACAAAACAACTTTTACCTTCGCTAAACAAGATAACCCTGTTTCTGTCATCTATTAAAAATAAACCATGTTAAAAATCACTATCCTCTGTATTGGAAAAATAAAAGAAAAGTACCTGCAAACAGGCATCGATGAATTTCAAAAAAGATTGCGTCCCTTTGCCCAGATAAATATTGTCGAACGCAAAGAAGAGCGCATGCCAGCTGAACCATCTCTAGCAGAAAAATTAAATGTTTTAGAGAAGGAGGGAAATATTCTGTTACCACTCATTCCCCCTGCTTCCTATGTTTTTGTCCTCGATGTCGCCGGCAAAATGCTCTCTTCTGAACAACTAGCTCAAAAATTAGAAACTATTCCCCTACAAGGAAAAAGCGAAATAACCTTTATCATCGGAGGACCTTTTGGTATCAGCGAAATTATACGCAAACGCGCCGATTTCCGATTGAGTTTCTCTCCTATGACTTTTACTCATCAAATGATTCGCTTACTCCTGCTAGAGCAACTATATCGCGCTGAAAAAATCAATCATCACGAAAAATATCACCTCTAAGTCAAAAGCCATTATATCCACGCTAAAAGAAAATATGCTATAATATAAGCAAGATAGATTGATTTGTTTATGTAATTTGGTTAGAGGGGGAGTTTTCAATGTTACCACGTGTTGAAAGAATTGCCAATAATAGCGTCCTTGTTCGCCCCGTCAATCCTCATCATGGACAAGGTAGACGATTTTCTCACCATCATTCTTATGCTAAATCTGACCCTTTTACTACCGTTTTAAAAACTGCTGTTCAAAAGCATCGTGTTTCACAAACAAAAACTGAGAAAAGTGAGTATATCTTTTTTTGAATAAACAAAATATGGACGAGCATTTTATGTGCTTGGCTTTGCAACAAGCAGAAATAGCCTTCCAGTCTGGCGAGGTTCCAGTCGGAGCCCTTATCGTTTCCCCGTCTGGGGAAGTATTAGTTGCAACCCACAATGAGCAAGAAAAAGCTGAGGATGTAACTTGTCATGCTGAATTACTCGCTATCAAGCGCATCAGCGCCTTGCGCCAAACTCGGTATTGTCCAGATTTAACGCTCTATGTGACCTTAGAACCGTGTCCCATGTGCGCTGGCGCCATTTTACTCGCTCGATTTCGTCGCCTTGTATATGGTGCCTTTGATTCTAGATTAGGCGCAGTTGATTCTGTGTTTTCTCTTATCAACTATCCGTATCTCCATGCCAATACAGAAGTGTGTGGGGGCATCTTAGAGACAGAGTGTCGTACCATCTTGCAAAGTTTTTTTCAAAAACAACGACAAAAATGCCCTATCGCACCTAACAAATAATTTCATTGTTGGAAATATACTATTTATACAAAGAGTATATTTATATATCAATTTTTAAGGAGGTATTTTTATGAGTGAAATAAAAACTATATTAGTACCGGTAGATGGTTCTGACAGTGCCCAAAAGGCCATCGATTTTGCCATCACATTGGCAAAAACATACGGAGCCAAAATTGATTATCTCTATGTTTCCAATATCAACCAACTGGCTATTAATGCTTGCTTATCTGATGCAATTTTAGATGCTGTCAATAAGGCTGGTGACGCTATTTTAGATGGAGCCTTGAAAAAAACACCGCAGGATATTCCTGCTGAAGCTTTCTCTGAAACTGGCTCTCCTTCCGTAACCATCCTCGATTTTGTAGAGCAGCACAAAGCTGATATGGTCGTTATGGGCAGTCGCGGGTTAGGAGTAGTAAAAGGCGTACTTTTAGGTAGCGTCAGCCAATATGTAGTTGAACACGCTAAGTGCCCTATTGTAATTGTTAAATGATATTTTTGTTTTGTGTAGTTTAATAATTGGCTAAATAGGAAAAAGATAAAATGATTTTTTGCCCTTTTCATTTTATCTTTTTTCATTTTTTTTAATATTTTTAAGATTTTTTTTGTATATTGAATACACTCAAAGCCCTATTTTTTGCATATTTATAACAAAAAACGATAGGACACAAAATCATCACCTTACTGGTTTTGTATCCTATCGTTTTTTATTTTTTTCTCTAATATTATTAAGTAGCTTGCAAATGAACACGATATTTACGCAATTCGTCTTCTTTATCAAGATTGATTGTTCAATTAGAATATTTTATTATTATAGTTTTTTTTGCTATAAATGTCAAATATTATTTTTTACTACTTTTTTACAATATACTTTTTTATATATTTTTCATACTTTTATATAAAAATAGTTACATTTTTTTGCTTTATAATTATACAACCTGTTCATCTGCAAGGTATTTGACAACGTATATTTACCTATTGTACTATTGACTTGTAAATGTTTTGAAACGAAATGAAAAGACAAATATTCTTTTCATTCCCCTTCTAACAAATAATTCGACTTCAGTAGTGGAGGTTTAACATGAAAATAGTCTTAGCTTTAGGTGGAAACGCCTTGCAGTCTGACCCCAAAGACGCTAGTGCGGAAGCACAGTTAAAGACCTGTAAAGAAACAGCAAAATCTGTTGTTGACTTCATTGAAGCAGGTCATACAGTAGCAATCGTACACGGCAATGGCCCACAGGTTGGTCAAATCATGGCTACCGTGGAAGCGGCTCATCAAGCCAATCCTAAAAATGTCTTGTTCCCGTTTGATGTTTGCGGTGCATTCTCCCAAGGTTACATTGGATATCACTTGCAAAATGCTATCGGCGAAGAATTGAGAGCTAGAAAAATCAATAGAACTGTCGGGGCTATCATCACTCAAACAATTGTTGATAGAAATGACCCTGGTTTCAAAAACCCAACCAAACCTATCGGTTCCTTCTACTCTAAGGAAGATGCTGAAAAATTGGCTTCTGAAAAGGGTTACGTGATGAAGGAAGATGCTGGTCGCGGTTACAGACGCGTTGTGGCATCCCCAACCCCTATCGATATCGTCGAAAAAGAAATGATTAAACACCTCGTAGACAACGGCATTATCACCGTTTCCACTGGTGGTGGCGGTATCCCAGTATTCTTGGAAAAAGATGGTAGCTTAGTAGGTGCACCTGCTGTTATTGATAAGGACCTCGGTGCTGAAAGATTGGCTGAAATTCTCGATGCTGACTGCTTTATCGTCCTCACTGCTGTGGACAGGGTATGCATCAATTTCAATAAACCTAACCAAAAACAATTAGCTGAAATGACATTGGCCGATGTAGACAAATACATCGAAGAAGGTCAATTCGCTCCTGGCAGCATGTTGCCTAAAGTTTTGGCTTGCAAAAAGTTTGTTACCAATAATCCTGACAAACATGCTATCATCGCTTCCTTAGAAAATGCTAAGAAAGTTTTAGCTGGCGAAACCGGCACTAAGATTGTAGCAAAATAATTGTTATAAAGCGTTTGAAATACTACTAAGTCCTTCAAACGCATTATATATTACAGTGTTGGGCGGTATCATGCCGCTTGGTTTCAACTGAATAGATATCGCCTGATTCTAAGTAAAATTTATAGGAGGTTATTCAGTATGGAAAAGAAGAATATCCATGTTTACTCTGAAATCGGTAGATTGAAGACTGTTCTTCTGCACAGGCCGGGTGAAGAAATTGAAAACTTAACACCCGAGTATTTGGAAAGGTTGTTATTCGATGACATTCCTTTCTTAAAGGTCGCTCGTCAAGAACACGATGCTTTCGCTCGTATTCTTAAAAACAACGGCGTTGAAGTATTGTACTTAGAAAGACTAGCAGCTCGCGCTGTTAGAACTCCTGCCGTTCGCGAACAATTCCTCAAACAGGTTATCGCTGAAGCTGGCGTTACCGACAAGGATTTAGCTGCTCGCATCCAGGATTACTTACAAGCTCTTCCTGAAAAAGCTATGATCGACAAAATCATGGCTGGTTTAAGAAAGAAAGAACTTGGCTTAGGTGAAAAATATGGCGAATATCCATTCGTTATGGACCCAATGCCAAACCTCTACTTCACCCGTGACAACTTTGCTAGTATGGGCAGAGGTATCACCCTCAACCATATGAGAACAGTAACTAGAAGAAGAGAAACAATCTTCGCTGAATACATCTTTAAATATCATCCATTCTACAAGGATTCTGAAGTTCCTCACTACTTCGACCGCGATGAAGATACCTGCATCGAAGGTGGCGACGAATTAATCCTTTCTCCGGAAGTATTAGCTATCGGCTGCAGCCAGAGAACAGATAAAGAATCCGTTAGAAAAGTAGCTAAGAGAGTGTTTGAAGCTGGCGAATCCTTCAAAACCATTCTCATGTTCGAAATTCCAAAATCCCGTGCATTTATGCATTTGGATACTGTCTTCACCATGGTTGACGTTGACAAATTCACCGTTCATCCTGGCATCGAAGCAACTTTGCGCGTAGAATGCATCACCTATGACCCAGTTGCTAAAGATATCAAGATTGACATGGAAGAAGGAAGCTTGGAAAAGATTCTCTCCAAACATTTGGACAGAGATGTAACCCTCATCAGATGTGGTGGTGGCGACAACATCATCGCTGGTCGTGAACAGTGGAACGACGGTTCCAACACCCTCGTTATCGTTCCTGGTACAGTAGTCACCTACGAAAGAAACTACGTTACCAACGACATTCTCACCAAAAACAACATCAATGTCATCACTATGCCTTCTGCTGAATTGTCCAGAGGTAGAGGGGGCCCAAGATGTATGTCCATGCCTCTCTTCAGAGAAGCTGTTAAATAAAACTAAATATCTAAATTGATTTAGTTTTAATTTGATTATGATTAAAACAACTGCCAACCATCCTCCGCCTCTAAGGTGGGGGATGAATGGTGCTTTATAAACAAAATATCGCGGAGTCATCATCTAGGCGCACTCTTGCGCAGGTGATTCCTATATATTTTACTGCATTGTTATAGGAGGAATATAGATGTTTAACTTAAGAAACAGAAGCTTTTTGACTTTGAGAGATTTCTCCAAAAAAGAAATCATGTTCCTTTTGGATCTCGCTGCTGATTTGAAAAAAGCAAAATACGCTGGTACAGAACAGCCTAAATTGAAGGGCAAAAATATCGCTCTCATTTTCGAAAAAACCTCTACAAGAACAAGATGTTCTTTCCAGGTAGCTGCTTATGACCAAGGCGCTCATGTTACTTATCTCGGACCTACTGGTTCCCAGATTGGTAAAAAAGAATCCATGAAAGATACCGCTCGCGTTCTCGGTAAATTCTTCGATGGTATCGAATTCAGAGGTTTCTCCCAGAAAGACGTTGAAATCCTCGCTGAATACTCCGGCGTTCCTGTTTGGAATGGTTTAACTGATACCGACCATCCTACACAGATCATCGCTGACTTCATGACCATGCGCGAACACATCGAAAAACCGTTGCACAAAGTATCCTTTGCTTTCATCGGTGACGGCCGCAACAACATGAGTAACGCTTTAATGTTCGGTGCTATGCAGATTGGTATGGACTACCGCATTGTTGCTCCAAAAGAATTATGGCCAGAACAGTCCCTCATCGATGAATGCCGCAAAATCGCTGAATCCAACGGCGGTAAAATCACCGTAACTGCTGACGTTAAAGAAGGCGTTAAAGGCGTAGATGCAATCTACACTGACGTTTGGGTTTCCATGGGCGAACCAGCAGAAGTTTGGGGCCAGAGAATTAAATTATTAACACCTTATCAGGTAAATATGGATATGATTAAGGCTACTGGCAACGAAAAAGTTATCTTCATGCATTGCTTACCAGCATTCCATGACTTAGAAACCGAAGTTGGCCGTGACATTCACGAAAAATTCGGCATCAGCGAAATGGAAGTTACCAACGAAGTATTTGAAAGCAAATACTCTGTAGCTTTTGATGAAGCTGAAAACAGAATGCACAGCATCAAAGCTATTATGGTCGCAACCCTCGGTGAATAAGTATAAGCAACATCTTACCATCATTTCCTACTAAATGCAAGTAGTTTTTTTGAAGCCTTCCCGCACGTAAAAGCTAAACGGCATACAGCCGTTTAGCTTGGGCTAAAATAAAAATACCGACCACATGAGAGCTCTTAATCTCATGAAGAGAATGTAAGACGTTGAGGTACTTGTGACCGCAACGCTTTTCTCGTGGCATTATAAGCTCCGCCTTCTACGGCAGAGGTGCGTTTATTAGTTTGGTTGTACCTTGACATGCAGACATAGGGAGAGTTTTTCTTTGAGATTGGCTCTCCCTTGTTTTCTGTATAAAATTATTGCATCATTGATAGATGCTAATTGATATGAACTCTTAAAATATTTACTCAGTTGCAATACCCAATTAATGTTTAATGGCATTTCAATGAGGCATTATATAGGCTTGTAGTTTTGTCGCGAAATTATAAATTATTTTTATTTTATCCTGCCTATGTTTTAGAATTATCTAAATTATCTCTATTGTTACACTGTTGTTAATTAATTGACTTGACGTAGACCATAAAGGAGTGTCTAAGTATCATGAGTAATAAAAAGAATAAGATGAACGTCGTGGAATTAACCATCGTCACGGCAGTTAGTATGATGGGTTCTGGTATCATCATGTTACCTGCTCAATTGGCAAAAGTTGGTACCATGTCCGTATTTTCCTGGTTGGTTACAGCTGTAGGTTCCATGTGCTTAGCTTACGGCTTCGCTAAATGTAGTTTGTATAGCCAAAGAGGTGGCGGTATGGGTGGTCACGCTCAATATCCATTCGGTATCTCTGGTAGCTTTATGTCTAACTATACTTACGCAATCGCCGTTGCTATCGGTAACGTTGCCGTTGCTTTAACGGTTATCGCTTACGGTGCTATGTGCTTTGGTTATGATAACCTCACCCCTGTACAGAACACCTTGTCTATCATTGCTATCCTCTGGATTACGACTGTCCTCAACTTTGGCGGTGCTAAAATTACCGGTCGTTTGAGCTCCTTCACCGTTTGGGGCGCTATTATCCCAGTAGTTTTGATTTCCGTAATCGGTTGGTTCTGGTTCAAACCGTCTATCTACGTAGCAGCTTGGAACCCTCATCATTTGCCATTCTTCGGCGCAGTAAGCCAATCCATTTCCATGACCTTATGGGCATTCTTAGGACTTGAATCTGCTTGCGCTAACATGGATGCTGTTGAAAACCCACAGAAAAACGTTCCTATCGCCGTTCTTTTCGGTACACTCGGTTGTGCTATCGTATATATCGTTTCCACTAACGTCATGCAAGGTATGCTTCCAAACGCTGCTATCGTTGCTTCTAACGCACCTTTCGGTCTTGCTTTTGCTCATATGTTCAACCCGTTCATCGGTAAAGTCGTTATGTTCTTAATGGCATTGTCTTGCTTTGGTTCTTTGTTGGCTTGGCAGTTCACCCTTGGTCAGATTTTTAAAGGTTCCGCTATGCAGGGTTACTTCCCGAAAGTTTTCCAGAAGGTTACCAGCACTGATACTCCTATCGTTGGTATGATTATCCTTGGCATTGCTCAGACTTTGCTCGCTTTAATGACCATTAGCCCGAACTTGAACGAACAGTTCAATATTGTCGTTAACTTCGCAGTTGTTACTAACGTTATTCCATACATCCTCTCCATGGCTTCCGTTAAGAAGATTCAGCATGAAGCTGGCGTTGAACCTTCCAAGGCTGCTACTGGTAACGCTATCGGCTTAATTGCTGGTATCTACAGTTTGTATGCTATGTACTCTACTGGTGCTGAAGCTATGCTTTACGGTGGTGTTGTCGTATTCGCTGGTTGGACTATTTACGGTTTAATTGCAACTCGCTTCACTAAAGAAGACGAAGACAGAATCGACGAAAATATTGCTGCTGAAGCAAACGCTGATAAATAATAATTCAGTTTTCCTTCTTCTCTTAACATAAAAACCTCCCTACGGGGAGGTTTTTTTATTGCTAATTTTATTGTGAAATTCTGAACAGGTATAAAAAAATGAGAGAAGCCTCTTGGCTCCTCTCATTTTTTTAATCTACTAATTATAACATTATTTAAGCTCGAAAATAATTTACCCCTGATTGAATAATATCCTGATTTCTCGTGCCATGAATATTTCTCGTCAAGCCAAAGGCGTTGCGCTCACAATGCCCAATTTTACCAAAAACACGCCCCTCTGGACTAGTAATACCCTCTATTGCGTCAATGGAACCACCAGGGTTATACGTATATTCCATCGAAGGGTTTCCTTCAGAATCGACAAACTGAGTGGCAATTTGACCATTCTGTCGTAAAAAAGCCAATGTCTGCTGGCTGGCATAAAACTTACATTTTAAACCAGCTACTGGCACGGTATCGACATGACCTAAACCGGAATCTGTCAACCAAGGGGACAAATTGGAAACCACTTTCGTATAAGCAAAAGTAGAAATATAGTGCCCCGCCTCATTGTAAGTCAAAGTCGGTGTTTCTGTCGTCACTGGCAAAAGACGTCCTTCTGGCAAAAAGCCCAAATTCAACAGAGTTTGAAAACCACTGTCTATTCCCAAAATTAAACCGTCGCGATTATATAGGAAATTATGCAAGGCCTCTGCCAAGCGTGCGTGATGCAAAAAGGCCGTCATAATACGACTATCTCCCGAACCAAGAATCATGATTTGGGCTTTATTTAATGCTTTAATAAAATCTTGTTCCAATTCTAGACGAGCTACCTCTGTATTAATAAACATTTTAGTAGCTTTCGCCCCAGCATGTTTTACTGCCATTTCTAAATCTGCAAGGCCAATACTGCCCGCAAAGGTAGGTAAAAACACATTTGGTACCGTATAAGTTATATCCTTGCGAATAACATTTCCTTTATCAAAACAAATATTTGGAGCTTTTTTATTACCTCGTCTTTCGCCAGCAAAAGGAGAACAAGTAGCTACGGCAAAAACCGATTCTGCCTTTAAGCCAATATTATTGGTCTGAAAATTGGTTGTAGCTAAAGTCGATTTTACCTGCTTTTTGCCTCGATAAGCGTAGATATCCGCTAAAGCTTGTGAATATCCCTTATCGATATCCAAAAGTGAAATAGCATCTCGACCATATAAAATGCTGGGAACGCGAATTGTTTTTCCTAAAAGTTGTGCTTTAGTCCCAGCTAGCTCGCTTAAATCTGCATCGCTAGCAACTTCAAATACTATGCTCCCGTAAGATGGCTCAAACATTTTATCATCTGAATATAACAAATCATCAGTAAAAGAAAAGCCAATGTTTTCACCCAAACACATCTTTGAAAGCGTTGCTGCCAATCCTCCCTGAGTGATACTCATCGCTGAATATACTTTTCTAGCCTTTACTAATTTTTGAAAAGCCGTATAATTTTGTTTTAAAACCTTCAAATCAGGCATCTGCCACAAATCGCGTGGCAAAGGCAAGATATAGACATGATTACCAGCTAATTTAAATTCAGAAGTAACGACATTATCTGTAAGCACTGGACAGATAGCAAATGCTATCGCACTAGATAACTCTTCTCCAGCAGTAGACATACTTTCCTCTGTATTGATATCTAGTGTAGGCAATTCCAATGTATTTTGCATACGAAAAATTCCCAGAACTGTCGCTAAGGCACTGCCCCAAGCCATTTCTGAATCAGTTGATAGATTTGGTAAATTAATTTGAAAATTTAAACCAACACGCTGATAATCGCCGCCCATCGCTACAATTTTACCCAAGGCAATAACTATCGCATAAACGGCGCCATAAAATGGATTCCAAACAGAAAGTGTTGGCTCAAAACCATGCGCAGTCAAGGTGGCAACATTCATCGTGTCATCTTGTCCAGAAGGTAATTTAGCAGCCATGCCTTCGGCTGGCGTCCGCTGAGTGGAACCTCCTAAAGGCATCATTAAAGAGGCTCGCCCAATAGTAGCATCAAAATATTCTACCAATCCAGCTTGGCTAGCCACATTGCTATCCTGCATATTATTACACCAACGACGCTCAATATTCTTTACATTTTTACTGGAAGGAATTTGCGCCGAGAAATAATCTATTTCCCTATTAGAAGCATTGATATGCGCATGGGCTTTTGGGAACGGTTTGCTTGCAAATACATTTAAATGCAAATCACAAACTAAATTTTCTTGATAATGTATGCGCACTCGCTCATCATCAAATAATTGCGCCATCAAAGTAGCACTGATACCTTCTATCTGACACGCTTGATTAAACTTAGCTGCATCGCGCGGAGAAACTATAACCAGTAATCTTTCTTGTGTCGTGGAGGTCAATATTTCTACCGGATTAAGAGCATTAGATTTCACTGGAATATTATCCAACATGATATAAAAACCCTTTCCAGCGGCCATTTGCAAAATAGCTCCTAAGATACCCACTTCATCTACAGTTTGGCATTTTTTTACCAAAGCCAAAATTTCTGGTTTCTGCAAAAATTCTTGTAAGCGAATAAATTGAAAACTATCTCCACGTGCCACGGGATTAGATGTTTCTTGTCCTTCCCGCCCCGTATGACTCCCAATTAAAAATATGATATCCTTTTCTAGGGGTTCAGCAGTGGATAAATAATTTTTTTGCACCGCTCCAATAGCAAAATCAACTTCACAATGTTCTTTTTGAAAAGCATTGTGATAATATTCTTTGGCAAAGCCAGTCGTAATTCCAGCCCGATTGCCATAGCGCGAACGTCCATTGACAGTCTGACGTGCTAAACTGCGTGCCAACAAAGTCGGAAACAACTCCTGTTGGTGTTCTTCGCTCGGATTACCCATAACACTGACGTGCATCGTCTGATAGACGCGCGTCCTATCCGCTAGCGGATAACGCACTACACTACTCAAACAATTTATAGCCCCGCTAAACGGCGCCTGTTGGGTAAAGACATTGCGCGATAAACATTTACACGAAATTAACCAATCCTCATAATGGTCATTAATATAGACTGGAACAACAAATCTTCCCCGACCATCATTGTCGTCAAAGGCTATATGAGGAATTTTTTCGGCTTGTAATAGCTGTTTATTGGTAATTGTAACGATATCTCGTAAGGTTGTCTTAGGACCACTCTTTACATAGGTGCGAACATTATTATACATCGTATAAGCTTCTTTAATCGGCATATTGTATTTATAATTATCTATAACTACAGTGCTGAGTTCAGAATCATAATTGTGCTCTTTACTATTTCTACGCCATATCGCCTGCAAAAGCTGCCATTCTACATTACTTGGTAAACGCTTTTCTTCACCTTTAAAATAAAAGAAGAAATGGGTAAACTCCGCCCAAGATATGGGCACATTTTCTTGCGTATAAAAATCTCGCAACTGTTTTTCATTCCAAGTAAAAAAATCACTGGGAAAAGCAAAATTTTCACTCTTTTCAACGTCGCTTTTTTGTGCTTGTGGTCCAGACAAATCGGTAGGGATTTGTAACCGCCACTCTACATCATTGGTAAAATAATTGCACAATTTAGCAAAATCTCTATCTGTTAAATTGCCGACAAAGACAAAAACCTCCGCCACATCTACATCAATCAATTTATTATTAAAAAATGTCTTGGTAGTATGCTTAATAATATTCTTGCGAGAATTAACACTATCCGGCCAACTTTCTAATACCAAAACTCTTGCATTGCGAATGAGTGGCAATTCATCTTCATATAAAACTTCTGAAGAGGGATTGCAAAAGACAATATTTTTACCGTCTTCATAATCCTCATCGCTGATATTTTTTATATCATAGCGCTGGAAAATGCGAATATACTTTAGAGAAGTTAAATCAAAGGTGAGCTTTAAATTCGCACATAGTTTCTGGGCTGGAACATCAAAAAAACCGGTCCTTTTTTCTACAAAAATTCTTTTATCTGCCATAACTAGCCCTCCACATTGTCTTCTTATGTACATTTTATCATTTTAAGAATAAAATTGTCCATTTGACATACTCCCCACGGCTAAAGCCGGGGGATTCTGGGATATTAGCGAACCTTGCCTACTAAAATAGCAGGTCTTACGAGTTCTC
>JAHHSQ010000007.1 GCA_020025135.1 Pectinatus sp. | reverse complement strand
ATCGCCTGTTGTTCTGCTTGATACTGTTTAAAATTTTTCAAAATGACAATCGGCGTTTTCTGGGAAGCATTGCCAAAAGGATTGTCGATGAGCAATTTAGAGACCAAATCAGCCCGCACACCTTGGCTAGTGCTAACAATACGCGCCCGTTTTAAATCATTTACATCGGCGATGACAGCCCCAAAACACCGCAATCTCGCCTTGATATTTTCTACCACCTCGCCTGGATTTCCAGGACCATAAACGATACACTTATCAAAAGGTGGCATCGTGCCAGTAACATCGTCAATTAACGCTGCTTCTTTTCCGCCCCATTTATAAAAATACCCATTTTTACCGCATACCTTCATGATAAAACCGGCTACCAAAGAAAAGGCCACGCGCCATTTTCCCTCTACATCCATCAAAGATTGCATACCGTGCGGACTAGCTAAACTACCATACTCTGGAATAAATCGGCAACAGATAAGAGCCAATCTAGAAATTTGCAAATCTTCGGGACGAACAAAGCGCCCTTGTGTGATGGCGACAACACTTTCCGCTACGGAAATAACATCATTTTCAGTAATACTTTCGCCGGCATAAGCAGCCATTGCATCTACGATATCATCTTTATCTGTCAATATTCTGGTAGGAACAGGAATTAATTCCACTCGTTGCATTATCAATCATTCCTTTCTATAACGGTCGGCCAACTTTACACCGGTCAAAGCCGCTATATTTTCTGCCGATAAAACTAATCTTTCTTTATCCATACGAGCAATATGCCGCCCTGTATGCTGATAAATAATATCGACAGGAACGTCTACCATCTCTGACAATACATTCTTTATATCCTGCCCATCAGCACTTGCCAAAGTCAAATAAACATTGATGCGGATTTGCTTGTTCGCATTTACGATAAGGGCCTCAAAATAATCATCTGGACGAGGCCTATCTTGTAATTCTACTTTTCCCGTGACAAAAACCTTATCAAACTGTTCGTACGGTAACTGCGGGCGTACGAAGCAATCCATAATTGTGCCACACTGTTTGCCGGTATTGCTGACGGGAAAATCGGTCTTAAAAATTAACTTGTTCTCCTCGGCATGGACCAGTTGAAACGGTGTATGCTCTCGTACGGAAAATTGAAATGAAGCATCGCCAATATTTTTCCAAACTAAATAAATGAGAAAAATACCGCCCAACACCAACCCTAAACAAATCGCTAAAATGTACATCTATATATCACCTTTATGAAAAATCATCTAAATTTATTGTATGAATAACCGGATTATCATCTGCTAGAATCAATTGAACCATCTTTTTCGCGTGTTCCAAATCAGCAGAAAAATAATATTCGCAATGTCCTGCCGTTGACTTGGTATCTGCAAGACCCATAGCTAGTAATCGTTCTTGTGCCTTCCTAGCCGTGATAATGGCTGGGTCAATTATTTCTACATCTTCTGGCAAATATCGATTTATCGTCTTTTGCACAATGGGATAGTGCGTACAACCCAAAATCAATGCTCCAATATTTTTTTTGGCAAAGGCCTGCATGGCATTGGCCACCGCTTCTTGCAAAGGAACATCATCTATATGTCCACTTTCTATAAGAGGCACAAATTCTGGACAGGGACGAGCAAAAACTTCTGCCCTTTTTTGTAACTGCAAAATTCTTTCTCGATGGAAATCGCGACGTACTGTCGCTTCGGTAGCGATGATGCCAATACATTTTTCACCTGCTGCCTGGAGGGCTTCTTCAGCGGCCGTATCCATGGGTATCAAAGGGTAAGCATATTGGCCATCTAATAATTTATACCCCCAAGAGGTCATGGTATTACAAGCGATAACCCCCATTTTAACTTTTTTCTGTGCCAAAAAATTTAAAAACTGTTGCATATAGTGAATAATTTTCTGCGGTTTATACGGGCCATACGGCATTCTTTTCAAATCGCCTATGTAAATAATATCTTCATTTGGTAATACCTGACGCAACTGTTTTACCACCGTCAGACCACCAGTACCAGAATCAAAAACTCCTATTGCTGCCATTTCTTTTACTACTGCTTGAGTTTATCTTTTAGCAGTTTTTCCTTCCTTAGTAGTGCTTCTCCCCATATTTATCTAGAAGCAGGGCATTTGCAAACACGATTGATTGTATAACTAAAGCGACTAAAAAGCAAATATCTTTCTTCCATCTACTTCAATCCGGCAATTAATTTCTTATAATAACCATCATCTAAGCGTGTAATTTTCCCTGTTGCAGCTTTGGTGAAAACATTCGTACTAGAACCGGTTACCAAGAGAATATTGTCTTTTTCCCGAAAAATTTCATAAGTAAAGACCATCTTCACCCTCGTCAACGCCTGTGGCGTAGTTTCAATACGCAAAATATCATCGTACTTGCCAGAAACATGATATTTGGCAGCCACTTCAAAAATAGGAAAAGAATATCCATCTGCCATCAAATCTAAAAGACTGATATCATTTTGGCGCAAAAAATCACTGCGCCCTATTTCAAACCACCGAATATAGTTAGCGTGATGCACTACCGACATGGCATCCGTATCAAAAAAATTAACTCGATAAAAAACCGTCGATTTCATCAAAATCCTCCCTTTGATAAATTAAACAAAGACCGCTACAAAACAAATTTAACAAAAAGAAAAATGAGAGCGGTGCCATATAAACACCGCTACCAGAAAATTCTTATTCTATTAAGCTAGAACATTGGCCAAACGCACTAATTCTGGGTCTAGGGTCTTCGTATTATTAACAATATCCCTGAGGTCAATCCCCACTACTTTGCCAGCATTAAAGCCAAACACACGATTGCTGACACCAGAAATAACCGCTAAAGCCGCCCGCTCACCTAAAATACTAGCCTTTAAGCGGTCTTCTACACTCGGAGAGCCCCCCCTTTGAATATGCCCTAAAACGGATACACGAGTATCTATGCCCGTTTCTTGACCAATTTTTTTGCCGATTTCCATACCGCTACCCACACCTTCGGCCACCACGATAATACTATACCGTCGTCCGCGCTCATAATCAGATTTTAATTCTCGACAAATTTGAGACAAATCAAATTTCGCTTCTGGCACTAATATATATTCAGCACCACCGGCAATTCCTGCCATCATCGCCAACCAACCAGATTTTCTGCCCATCACTTCAATGACGATAATACGCCGATGGGACGAAGCCGTATCGCGCAATTTATTTATCGCATCTAGAATGGTATTGACTGCCGTATCAGAACCTATCGTATAATCGGTCCCCCAAACATCATTATCAATAGTACCTGGGATACCGACAATCGGCATATTTCCCAACTCACTTAGCAAAGCTCCACCACGCAAACTACCATCGCCACCGATTATCACTAAACCTTCAATACCGTGTGACTGTAAATTTTTGAGAGCCTTTTTGCGACCAGCTTCCGTGCGAAATTCCTCGCTGCGCGCCGTCCCCAGAAATGTCCCTCCACGTTGGATGATATCGCCCACACTCCGGGAGGTCAATTCGTGAATATCATCGGCAATCATTCCCTGATAACCGTTATAGACGCCCCAAACAGCTACTTTTTCAAAAATTGCCGTTCGCACCACAGCTCTAGTAGCTGCATTCATACCCGGACTATCTCCGCCACTCGTTAAAACAGCGATTGACTTTAACATTCTAGTCGCCTCCTTTACACTGATATCTCACACTATTTCTCTGATAAGCCTTCTGCTATCTCTTCGGCAAGTGGTCGCTTCGTCTCTAAGAGCACACGCACAATACGCACATTATCAACTTCTTCAACGAAAAAGGCATCTTGTCCCCAAGTAGTTTTTTGTCCTACGCGCGGCGGGGTGTCGACGCGTGTCGCTAACCAGCCACCCAAAGTATCGACATTGTCCGCCTCTATCTTGATATTGAAAAAGTCGCTTAACTCCGTCAGAAGCAACTTGCCATCTATCGAATAGAGATTATCGCTTCTCTTTTCAATTTCTGCCCGTTCTTCATCAAACTCATCTTGAATTTCCCCAACGATTTCTTCCAAAATGTCTTCAATTGTCACAATACCAGAAGTTCCACCAAATTCGTCTACTACCACGGCAAACTGCACTTTATGTTTCTGCATGGTCTTTAACAAATTACTGATAGGCATAGTTTCTGGAACAAATGGTACTGGTCTAGCTAATTTCAACAAATCTGGAACTTGGTGACTGTACAAGCACCGCAATAAATCTTTGATGTGCAAAAAGCCAATGATATTGTCTTTGTCATCCGTACAAATTGGATAACGTGTCAAAGAGCTATTTAACGCCGTTTCTATATTTTTTTGAATATCATCTTCCAAATAAAGACAAATCATATCTGTACGCGGTATCATAATCTCTCTGACATTGCGCTCAGAAAAATCAAAGACATTATCGACAAACCGTAACTCCGTCTTATCAATATATCCATGCTTATGGCTTTCTTCCATCAAAATGCGAATTTCATCTTCTGTATGAGCCACATCCTCCGCAGTATCTGGCTGGAAACCCAGCTGTTTCACTGTCCAATTAGCTACATGATTGAGAAGCCAAGCTGCTGGATAAAAGATATAATGAAAAATGTACATCGGCAAGGCAATGGTCAAGGCCACCGGTTCTACCTTCTGTATCGCCATCGATTTAGGTGCCAACTCGCCAAACACAATATGCAAAGCGGTAATGACGGAAAAACCGAATAAAAGCGACAGAGTATGTGAAAGCGAACCACTAATGTTGAAATAGCGCATAACCGGCTCTAACAGCGCTGATACCGCCGGCTCACCAATCCAGCCTAAACCCAGAGAAACCAAGGTAATCCCCAACTGAGTCACCGACAGAGAAGCGTCAATATGTTCGGTCAACATTTTAGCATACTTAGCACGCGTATTGCCCTTTTTGATTAAGACATCTAGTTTAGTAGTTCTAATCTTGACAATCGCAAACTCGGCGGCCACAAAAAAACCGTTCATTAGAACTAAAAAAACCACCACTATCAATTTAAATACAATAGCTAGGTTATCCATATACTGCTCCTGCAGTGTTCACCATCCTATAAATTACTTACATTTTACTATTTTATAGTATAGTATGTTTTTTTCTACTCTGCAACTTAACAACTCATTTACGAGGACTAACCTTTGCTATTGCAGAATTCACTAACGCCGGCTTACCCTCTCTATCATCACAACTCATCCGGCACTGGGGATAATTGGAGCATCCCCAAAAAAGACCATTTTTGCCATTTTTTTGTACCAACACACCGCGTTTACAACGCGGACATACCATTTGTCCATCTGGCAATGGTATTTTTCTCTTTCCCGCCTTTACACACATTTCTTTAGTAAACTTCACTTGTTCGGCAAGAAATGTTTCCAAGTCCCCTTTTCCTTCTGCCATCTCCTGCAAATAATCTTCCCACATGGCAGTAAAATCTGGATAAGTTATCTCCTCGGGCAAAATTTCAATCAATAATTCTGCCATTTTCTCTGGAAATAGGTATTTATTTTGCGGACAAGTCAAAAGTTTCCGCTTAATTAAATCGTCTATAATGGCCGCTCTCGTAGCTTCTGTACCAATACCGGCGATGGAGCGCAATTTCTTCTTTACTTCCCCATCTTGCACGTATTTATAGATATCCTTCATACCTGCTAAGAGTGTCGCTGCCGTAAACCGAGTGGGCGGTTTTGTTTCCTTTTCCTCAATGCGCACTTCCTCTAGCGGCACTACTGTTCCTTTAGGCAAAAATTGTAATTTATTTTCTTTTTTCCCCTTACGTGGATAGAGTTCTTTCCAACCGACTTCAATATCTTCACTGCCACCGGCGACAAATCTTTCCCCAGCAATATCAAAATCTAAGGTCAAGCGCTGGTACTGGTGAATAGGATAAAATTGTGCTAAGTACTGTCTAGAAATCAAAAGATAGATATTACGCTCTTTTTCTGGCATATGTTCCGTATCCTTAGCCACAACAGTCGGAATAATGGCGTGATGAGCCGTTATTTTTTTGTCATTCCAAGCATTTGAGCGCAACTTTGGATTGGCCTTTCTAGCCCACTCCTGAATTTTATCTCGTCCACATTGTTGCAAATTGCGTAAAATCTGCGACACATCAGCGAGTTGATTTTCTGGCAAGTACTCACAATCTGAGCGTGGATAAGTAGTCAACTTTTCTTCGTATAAGCGCTGTACCGTATCTAAAACTTCCTGCGGAGTATAGGAAAACAATTTTCCGGCCATTATCTGCAAAGACGAAAGGGAAAACGGTAAAGGTGGCTGTTCTTCCTTTTTGCGCCGGCTGGCCTTTACGACAGTTGCCTTACCACTCATTTGTAATTTTTTCTGTAATTCTTCCGCTATTTTTCTATCCACTAAACGGCCTTCACTATCTAAGCCAGCTTGCACTTCATCTGCCTTCCAAAGGGCAGAAAATGCTTCCGGCTCTCCCGTTAGAATAGCTTTAAGGTTAAAATATTGTATGGGTTTAAAATTCTGCAGTTCTTTCTCTCGGCGAACAACCAATGCCAATGTCGGTATCTTCACTCGCCCCACGGGAAAAACAATATTGGTATAACCAGCACGACGCGCCGCCAAAGTATAGGCACGTGACAAATTCATGCCGATTAACCAATCCGCTCTCGCCCTAGCCAAAGCGGAGTTTTTTAAATTTTGAAAATCTCGATTATCGCGTAAATCGGCTAAGGCACTACGAATACTTTTTTCATCTAAAGCATTTAACAACATGCGCAAAACTGGTTTTGTATTGTCTAAATACTCCAATATTTCATCGATAAGTAACTGTCCTTCTCTATCTGGGTCACCAACGTGCACAATTTCCGTAGCTTCCTCCAACAATTTTTTAATTGCACCAAACTGTTCTTGACAAGAGGGGCTAACGAGCAGTTGCCATTTCTGAGGAATAATAGGCAAATCCTGACTATTCCACCACCGGTATTTGGGATTATACTCCTGTGGTTCTGCCTGTCTAAGCAAATGACCATAGCTCCAAGTAACTACATCTCTTCCCACTCTGATATAGTTCTTGTACTGTTTACTATTGCCAGTTAGGCACTTAGCTAACTCTCTTCCAACACTCGGCTTTTCCGCGATATAAAGTCGCATCCTTTGTTAACCTCACTCTACCATATTGATGTTAATTTCAAACAGTCGATGCCAAGGAAAAGATACATCGACAGTCTTGATATCACTTCCAGCAAAATATTTATCTGCAAATTCCTGTAAATAATAATCTGCATCTATCTTTGCTAACATCTCCTTTTCTCCCAAGGCATAGCGATTGCCATGACCTGGGTAGATGCTCAAACGGCGTTGCAATCTTTCGCGCACATTGGCCTGATATGCCCAATCATCTAAATAACGCAACATCAACAAATCGTCTTTATTCGCCTTACTCATATCCAAAGACAAAAGTCCTTGTGCAATCGCCCATCCCGTGCTGTTAGTCGCCGTATTCCAACCCGCATAGGCATTGATTTTAAAAAGCAAATTATGCCGATATAGCCCATTCATGAGCGCATTATCGGCACCATTAGCATAGGCAATATCTGCCACTGCTACCTTTTTTCCTGCCTGCACATAATTCTCTATCATGTTAATGAAGGCAGCTGTATTTTGATGAGCATATATACCGTTATCATCGCTACCTACTTCTTTTGTCTTCCCAGAAATATCGGTATTTACCAAAAGGACCAAAGCATCTTTCACGAGGGCAGATGTGGGTTGACCACCAGCAGTAATAATTTCAGAATAAACAGAAGTATTTATCGGCTCATCTGAATACTTAGGGATAGTTGCTCCGCCATATCCTGGGGCATACTCTACGGCAACGACCGGCCTTGCATGGCGCAATTGATTTATAGAGCGCGTCAACAGTAAAAGTCCCACCTCATCAATACCGTCCATGATTTGAAACTGCGTCGCTGATAAATTAGCCGCATATTTTTTCAGTTGTAAACTCTCATAATGAGTCTGAGAAAATGGCGCATTATCATCGCAACTCAAAGAAAAATAGGTAAAGACATTTTTTTTAGTCAAATCGATTAATTCTTCATTAGCTTGCAAATTTTTCTTTCTTCTGTTAAACCAATCGGCAAGAATGGGCGCTGGAATTTCTCTTTCTAAATTACTTAATTCTACTACCTCTCTTGGCTGTAAGCCAACACTTGAACGTTTATCTAATAGTTCTGTGTAGCGAAAAATCTTCCCACCATATTGGACATAATAGCGCGGTTCTTCATTTCCTGAAGCCAAACTACTGCGTGGTGTCCGCATGATTGAGGAAAACACATATAATTTTAGCTTTGGATATTTTTCATGGATAGTTTTAAAACGCTCTACACGTTCTTTGAGCAATTTATGAGAAAAATTATGTTTGCGTGATTCCACTAAACTGCCATATAATAGAGCATCAGTAGAAATAATTGCTGCTGTGCTATCAGATGCATTCTTCAACAGCCACTTATAAAGGCCATCTGGGTCTCCACTACTGCTATTGTTACCCAAAAGATAATCTGGCGGAATTTTTACTTTATATCCAGCGCAACGCACGGTTTCTACCGTCTGGAAGGCAGAAATAGGTCGATTATCGTGAGAAATGTAAATAATAACAGGAGTTTTTACCTTCTTTGCTTCTGCCAGCTTATTGTTGACATTGCAAGCGACCAGCAATAAAAAAATCCCTATCAAAAATTTTCCATAATATCCACTCTTTTTAAATTGCACGCTTTGTACTGCTACTTCAAATATTGCGTGATTTACTAAACGCATCTATTTGCAGAGGCCAAAGCAGTTTCCCACCTTTCCTATTTTGACTAGACAAAGATGCCTCCACCCTCTTTGCCAGCAATTGAGGTTCTGAAAAGCACTTTGCCAAAGCAAAGTGCCAAATAATTTCCCTGAAAAATCTATTTCTATAAATTGTACTATATCTTTTCTGTTATCGCTATTTAATAATGAGGTATTACAACAATGGTTTATTATACATTTTCTGATTATTTAAAACAACGCTACGGCGAAAAAGTGTACAAATTACCGGTCGCTTTGCCTGTCACCTGCCCCAACAGAGATGGCACTTGCGGTGTACGCGGTTGTGATTTTTGCGGTGCTATCGGCGCTGGATACGAAAATTTGCCCGCTTCTTTGAGCGTGACCGAACAAATCAAAAAAAATAAAGCCCATATTGTCCCTAAATACAAGGCTAGAAAATTTATCCCCTACTTACAAAACTTTACCAATACCTATTTACCCATTGAAAACCTGGAAAATTATATATTAGAATGTCTAAGCACTGGCGATGTCGTAGCTATCTATATCGCCACCCGACCCGATTGTATCAGCGAATACTACCTATCTCGCCTGCAAGCTATCCAAGAAAAATACCACATCGACATCTGTTTAGAATTGGGTTTACAAACCGTAAACTACCACACATTGGCTAAAATAAATCGTGGGCACAGCCTAGCAGAATTTATTGATGCCTCTATCCAAATCAAACAGTACGGCTTACAATCCTGTGCCCATCTCATTTTAAACCTACCTGGCGATGATATGCTAGATGTCATAGAGGCTGCACGCATTTTATCTGCTCTGCGCATCGAACAAGTAAAACTACATGCTCTCTACATCATCAAGGGCACCAAAATGGCAGAGGATTATTTAGCCGGCAAAATTTCCCTTATTTCCTTGGAAGAATACAAAGAACGCGTCATTACTTTTCTCACCTATTTAGACCCGCAAATAGTAGTGCAACGCCTCATCGGACGTGCACCAGAAGAAAATACGCTCTTTACCAATTGGAGCACTGGTTGGTGGAAAATACGCGATGATATCATTGCCCATATGGAAGACCATAATCTCTATCAAGGCAAATGTTTTTCCTATCTGAATGGTTCTGCACTAAAGAGATTTCCCCATCCTTAAAAAGTGGTCGTTTGATAATCATGACAAAAAAGTGTATTATAAGTTTGTATCCTGTTCCATCATGAAGTAATTGTCGTCAAAAAACCAGAATATTAACTAAATTAACCTTCTAGGCTTAATAATAAAACTTGTAAAACGATACATTTATTTTTATTTATTCAAAGGAGTGATAAAACGATGAGTAAAATTATGAAAACTATGGATGGCAATACTGCTGCGGCTTACGTTTCCTACGCCTTTACAGAAGTAGCCGCCATTTACCCGATTACCCCTTCCTCGCCAATGGCAGAAACGGTAGACGAAATGTCCGCACACGGCAAAAAAAATCTCTTTGGTCAACCAGTCAAAGTGGTAGAAATGCAATCGGAAGGCGGAGCTTCAGGCACTTTGCATGGCTCATTGCAATCTGGAGCTTTGACAACGACCTATACCGCTTCACAAGGTCTTTTGCTGATGATTCCCAATATGTACAAAATCGCCGGCGAATTACTTCCAGCAGTATTTCACGTCAGTGCTAGAGCCCTCGCGACTTCTTCTTTGAGCATCTTCGGCGACCATCAAGATGTCATGGCTGTACGCCCCACTGGCTTTGCCATTTTGGCGGAAAGTAGTGTACAAGAAGTCATGGATTTGAGTGCTGTCGCTCACCTTACTGCCATTAAAGGTCGCGTTCCTTTTGTCAACTTCTTTGACGGATTCCGCACTTCTCATGAAATTCAAAAAATAGAAGTCTTAGATTATGAAAATTTGAGACCATTATTAGATATACAAGCGGTAGAAGAATTCCGCCAACGTGCCCTTAATCCAGACCACCCAGTAGTGCGAGGCACTAGCCAAAATCCAGATATCTATTTTCAGGAAAGAGAAGCCGTAAACCGCTATTATCTCGCTATTCCTGATTTAGTCGAAAAGAACATGCAAGAAATCAATAAATTGACTGGTAGAAACTATCACCTCTTCAATTATCACGGCGCTAAAGATGCAGACCGCGTCATCATCGCCATGGGCTCTGTCTGTCAAACTGCTGAAGAAGTGGCCGCCTACCTAAATGCACGGGGTGAGAAAGTCGGCGTTATCAATGTTCATCTCTACCGCCCATTTTCAATCAAGCACTTGCTCCAAGCTCTTCCTAAAACGGTACAAAAAATTGCTGTCTTAGACCGCACCAAAGAACCGGGGGCTGAAGGCGAACCATTGTATATCGATGTCAAAAATGCCCTCTATGATGCAGAAATAAGACCGCAAATCATTGGTGGCCGTTACGGTTTAGGCAGTAAAGATGTATTTCCTGCTGATATTTTAGCTGTCTTTGCCGAATTGAAAAAAGATAAACCAAAAAACAATTTCACCATCGGCATTACCGACGATGTTACTTATACCTCTCTTACTAACACCGAAACAGTCGACCTCACACCAGCAGGCACTACTGCCTGCAAATTCTGGGGTCTCGGTTCAGATGGTACAGTTGGTGCTAACAAGAGCGCCATCAAAATTATCGGCGACAATACCGATATGTACGCGCAGGCTTATTTTGCCTATGATTCTAAAAAATCCGGTGGCCTAACGATGTCTCACCTCCGTTTTGGTAAAGAACCTATCCATGCTCCGTATTTGGTACATGAAGCAAACTTCATCTCCTGTTCACAACAATCATACCTCAAAAAATATGCCATTTTAGAGGGCTTAAAACCGGGTGGTACCTTCCTTTTAAATACTCATTGGGAGGAAGAAGATTTAACTAAATATTTACCGGCTAATGTCAAAAAATTCCTCGCTGAAAATAAAATTCATTTCTACACTGTTAATGCGACGAAAATTGCCCGCGAGCTCGGTTTAGGTGGACGCTTTAACATGGTCATGCAGGCCGCTTTCTTTAAGTTGACCAATATCATTCCGCTTGCGGATGCAGTACGCTACTTAAAAGAAGCCATCGTCAAATCCTACGGTCGCAAGGGACAAAATGTCGTCGATATGAACTTCGGCGCGGTCGATGCTGGTATTAATGCTGTGACTGAAATAACCATCCCTGATGATTGGGCAAATGCTACCGAAGAAACAACCTCGGATAAAGATGTTCCAGATTTTATCAAAAATATTCTCGTACCAATGAACCGTCAAGATGGTAATAAATTACCAGTCAGCACTTTTGCCAACGGCATGGAAGATGGCACCTTCCCACTGGGAACTGCCGCTTTTGAAAAACCAGGCAATGCCGTACAAGTACCGGAATGGGTAATGGATAATTGTATTCAGTGTTGTCAGTGCTCCTTTGTCTGCCCGCACGCTGCTATCAGACCAGTACTTCTTTCTTCTGAAGAACAGCAAAATGCTCCTGCAGGCATGGAAAGTAAACCAGCCCTTGGCGCACCTGGTAATTCCTTCCGCATCGTCATCTCCACCTACGACTGCACGGGATGTAATAACTGCGTCAATGTCTGCCCAGCACCAAAAGGAAAAGCCCTCGTCATGCAACCTTTCCAAAAACAAGTTCCTGCTCAAGAATATTTTGACTACGCCGTCACTAAAGTACAACCTAAGAAGAATCCACTCAATAAAAATACTTTAAAGGGTAGTCAATTCGAAAAACCACTCTTGGAATTTTCTGGTGCTTGTGCAGGTTGCGGGGAAACACCATATATCAAATTAATAACTCAATTGTTCGGTGACAGAATGATGGTCGCTAATGCCACTGGCTGTTCCTCTATTTGGGGGGCTTCTGCACCGTCTATTCCATACACCACCAATCACTGTGGCCACGGTCCTGCTTGGGCAAATTCCCTCTTTGAAGACAATGCCGAATACGGTTATGGCATGTTAGTTGGCACATCTACCCAAAGAGATGCACTCGCCCACGACATCAAAACTGCTCTTACCGACACTGGTATCAGTGAAAAATTGCGCTTGGCCTTCCAAAATTGGCTGACCTTAAAAGACGAAGGTGAAAATTCTCGTGCTAGAGCAGATTTTCTCTCCATCGTCCTCAGAGAAGAAAAAGGTGAAAATCCTCTGCTCAATAAGATTTATGCACAAAAAGACCGCTTCGTCAAGCGTTCCCAATGGATATTTGGCGGAGATGGTTGGGCCTATGATATCGGTTTCGGCGGTTTAGACCATGTCCTCGCTTCTGGAGAAGATATAAATATCATTGTCCTCGACACTGAAGTTTACTCTAATACAGGTGGACAATCTTCTAAAGCTACTCCAGCAGCAGCCATTGCTAAATTCGCTGCTAGCGGTAAAAAAACCAAGAAAAAAGATTTAGGTATGATAGCGATGTCTTATGGTTATGTCTATGTAGCTCAAATCAATATGGGAGCCGATAAAAACCAAGCCTTAAAAGCCATTGTAGAAGCTGAAAAGTATCCAGGACCATCTCTCATCATCGCCTACGCTCCTTGCATCAATCACGGCATTAGAATTGGCATGGGCCAAAGCCAACAAGAAGCTAAGCGCGCCGTAGAATGTGGATATTGGGCTAATTACCGCTATAACCCACTTCTCAAGGACACTGATAAAAATCCATTCTCCCTGGATTCTAAAGAACCTACCGGCAATTTCCGCGACTTCCTCATGGGTGAAGTGCGTTATAGTTCTTTACAAAAACTCTTCCCTGACAAGGCCGAAGCTCTCTTTGCTAAAACTGAACGCGATGCTAAAGAACGCCTTGCTGTCTATAAAAAACTCGCTGGTAAATAGTGATTTTAAATCCCCCAATGGATTATATCTATTGGGGGTTTTTATATAAATTTTTTAAGCCTATTTTAAACCTATTTATAGTAGAGAAAATATTATTAGATATTATTTTATAACAAATAAATATGTTATAATTATTGACGGATTATCACGAAATCTACACAACAATTGCGAGCTTTTACCATCGTTTGAGTACAGTGTGATGCAACGCCAATATTTTCTGTCTGGGCGCCACTTTTTCATACTCATGCGAAATTCTTTGTAAGGAGGGAGCTACATATTCAGCATCAAAATTCATTGTAGCAATCTATCTTATGCCTGTATTCACACAAATAACTCCCAAAAAGCACTTTCGTTTCATTGATGTTATCATCTTCTGCCTAATATTCGTCTTTCTTTATACAATTCTAAAACTCAGTTCCGGCATGGCTGTACCATTTAATCCATCCCATGAACCGGTCATCAGTTTAGACCCTAGTATGCTACCATATTATGCTGGTCGTTCTCTGCTTCGCATGTTTATTGCCTTCGTGATTTCCTTGCTTTTTTCCTTAGTCTATGGTTACATCGCAGCCAAAAATAAAACGGCCCGTTATTTCATGATTCCCCTCTTAGATATCTTACAGTCTGTACCTGTACTCGGTTTTCTTTCGGCCTTTATTTTAGTTTTTATGTATATGTTTCCCCACAGCTTGTTGGGAGCAGAATGTGCTTCCATCCTCGCTATCTTTACCAGTCAAGCTTGGAATATGACTTTTAGTTTTTATCACTCGCTCATCACTATTCCCAAGGAGCTTGGCGAAGCATCGGAATTATTACATTTTAATTTTTGGCAACGTTTTACCTATCTTGAATTACCAATTTCCATGATTAGTTTAATTTGGAATGGCATGATGTCTTTTGGTGGCAGTTGGTTCTTCCTCGCTGCTAGCGAATCAATCAGCGTTTTAGGGAGAAATATCCATCTCCCTGGTGTCGGTTCCTATCTAGCCATGGCTGTACAAAAGGGCAACCTCACCTGTATGCTCTATGCCATGATTACTATGTTAATCATGATAATCATGGTCGACCAATTTTTCTGGCGTCCTCTCATTGTTTGGAGTCAAAAATTCAAATTAGAACTATCAGAATCATCTGCGCAACCCCAATCTTTTGTCTACGACGTTCTCTATAAATCTTTTCTCATAGAAAAGATAAATCACTTCCTCTTTCGCCCATGTTGGAAATTATGCAACTATTTGATGAATGGCTTGGCTGATTCTTCCCAGCGAACTATCACCAATTTGCACCAACATGAACATTATCGCTCTTTCAATCTAACTTTACGGGCAATCATTTTCTGTTTCGTCTGCTATAAAATCTATCATCCCTTGTTAAATGCCTTTTATTTACTTTATGCCCTCGGTTCAACTACTATCTTACATGTCTTTTGCCTTGGCTTCTTCACTTGTTGTCGCGTTTTTGCTGCCATTATTCTCGGCCTAATTTGGACCATTCCCGTCGGTGTAATGATTGGCATGCATCCTAAAATTTCAGAAAAAATGCAACCTATTGTCCAAATTGCAGCTTCTTTCCCAGCCAATATGCTTTTCCCTTTTATCACGGTCTTATTCCTCCAGTACAGCATCAATTTTCAATATGGTTCTGTTGCCTTAATGATGCTAGGCACTCAATGGTACATTCTCTTTAATGTCATCGCTGGCGCAATGAGTATCCCCAACGACCTCATTGAAGCCGCCAATATCTTTAAAATTACTGGCTGGAAAAAGTGGAAATTAGTAATTTTACCTTGTATTTTCCCCCATCTAGTTACTGGATTAATCACTGCTTCTGGCGGTGCCTGGAACGCCAGCATCATTTCTGAATTAGTAACCTGGAAAGGTCATACACTGATAGCTTCGGGTCTTGGCGCTTATATCAGCATGGCTACTACATCTGGGAACTGGGCTTACATCATTGTCGGCATCACTGTCATGTGCCTTTTCGTAGTGGTAATCAATCATTTATTGTGGAGACGACTCTATCAAATTTCCATTTCTAAATATCATCTCGATTGAGCGGAAAAAATATTTATCTTTCATCTCGCGGGACGCATAAATTAGCAACAATTTTTTGACCATTTCAAGCCTCCAAAAGATAAAAGAAGAGTTTTCTTTTCCGGGGCTTTAAGAACAAGAAAGGTGGTAAAACTGTTCTTGGCTCTTCTTATCGGCCTATTTTATTATTAGGCCGTACCATAGAACAGTGTGGGTTTCTCTCCTAGAGAGCATCCTACTACTCAATATGGATAAAAAAACTATTTTAGATTTAAAAAATGTTTCTAAAACCTTTAATATCAAAGGTAGCACCGAAACTGTCATTCTCGAAAATATAAATCTCACTGTCAAGGAGGGAGAATTTATCGCCATTTTAGGGCCTTCCGGTTCTGGGAAATCTACTTTGCTCCGCATCATCTCTGGATTGATTCCACCTTCAAAAGGAACTATCTCTTATCTAGGTAAAGATATTCAGGGCATCAATCCAGGTGTAGCAATGGTTTTCCAGTCCTTTGCCCTGTTCCCTTGGCTGACAGTTCTAGAAAATGTCCTCTTGGGACTAGAAAAAAAAGAGATGTCCATCCAAGAAAAGAAAGAACGTTCCATGGCCGTACTCGACATGGTTGGCCTCGATGGATTTGAAAATGCCTATCCCAAAGAATTATCTGGCGGAATGCGCCAACGCGTTGGTATTGGGCGCGCGTTAGTCAGTGAACCAGACATCCTTCTCATGGATGAAGCTTTTTCCGCTCTCGACGTATTAACTGCCGAAAACTTACGTCATGATTTATTGGAACTCTGGTTTGCCAATAAAATTCCTACTAAATCCATTATCCTTGTCACACACGGCATTGAGGAGGCCGTCTACATGGCTGATAGGGCCGTCATTCTATCGTCCGGCCCAGCGACGGTACGTAAGGATATCAGCATCGATATCCCTCGCTGGCGCGATAAAAAATCCAGTGCCTTCATTTCCTATGTCGACCGCATCTATTCTTTTATGACTAAAAAACCTGTGCCGGAAGAACTGGAAAAGAAACAGCAAGTTCAACCACAACAATTACTGCACAAACATAAGGCCGTTCCACCAGTCTCTCCGGGAGCTTTAACTGGTTTCTTGGAGCTTCTTGTCGAAACCAATAAAAAAACGGACCTCTACAAGCTAGCTGACCGCTTTATGATGGATATCGAAAACTTCTTCCCACTGGTTGAAGTCTCTAGCTTACTCGGCTTTACCAACGTCACGGAGGGTGATATCGAATTGACCGATAAGGGAAGAGAATTTTCACTTGCACCATTACTAGAAAAGAAAATGCTCTTTAGGGAACAAATTCTCGAGCATATTCCTTTCATCAAGCAGATGATTAGCATCTTAAATTCAAAATCTAATAAACGCATGAATATTGAATTTTTCGAGGAAATTCTCATCACTGAATTTGGCGATGCCGTCGCTAAGGAGCAATTAGACCTGCTCATTGCCTGGGGCCGCTATGCTGAATTGATAGAATACGATGACAGTACCGAATTAGTTTCCTTAGAAAATTTTCAAGCAAATGAATAAGAAAACCCTGTCCTTCACAAAATTATGGAAGGACAGGGTTTTCTTATCGCTCAAAACAAGAAAAATCAATACTTTCTCTTACCATTGGCTACCTCTGTGGTAATACCAACAATCGTTTCTACCGCTTTTTGTAACGATAAAAGGGGCAAATATTCATAGACACCATGGAAATTCAAACCACCAGCAAAAATATTTGGACAAGGCAAGCCCATAAAGGAGAGGCGCGCACCATCCGTACCACCGCGAATCGGCTCACAAATTGGCTTAATACCAGCTTTTTCCATCGCCTGCATAGCTGCTTCGATGATATACATGACTGGGGCAATTTTTTCACCCATATTGTAGTAACTATCTTCTATATCGACAACAACGGTGCCCGCACCGTATTTCTTATTCATAAATTCCGCCATATCAGATAAGAGCTGTTTCCGTTTTTCAAAATGCTTTTTATCGTGGTCGCGAATGAGCATAAACATTTCTGCTTCTTCCACGCCACCTTTCAATCGGTGTACATGGAAAAAACCTTCATATTTTTCTGTACATTCTGGTACTTCTCCCTTGGGGAGCATCTGTTGCCATTCTGTAGCCAAGGAAATAGCATTGACCATCTTACCCTTTGCTGAACCAGTATGAACACTGCGACCATGGAAATAAATATTGGCATTAGCTGCATTGAAATTTTCATATTCTAAGGCACCTACTTCACCACCATCTATCGTATAGGCGAAATCTGCACCAAATTTAGCCACATCAAACAAATCAGCACTCCGACCAATTTCTTCATCAGGAGTAAAGGCAATGCGCAATTTACCGTGCTTAATCTCTGGATGATTTACTAGATATTCCATGGCACTGACGATGGCACAAACTCCTGCCTTATCGTCTGCTCCTAGTAAGGTCGTCCCATCTGTAACCATAATTGGTTCATTAATATAGTGTTTTATTTCTGGAAAATCTTTAGTCCGCAAGACAATATTTTTCTCTTTATTCAACACGATATCTTTGCCATCATATTCTTGAATAATAGTTGGCTTAACAGGTCCACCAGCCGCATCAGCACTGGTATCTAAATGGGCAATAAAACCTATTGTCGGTACTTCCTCTGACGTATTAGCAGGTAAAGTAGCCATCAAATAACCATTTTCATCTCTTTCTACATCCTGCAAACCAATAGCTTGTAATTCTCGTTCAAGATGTTCGCCAAATATCACCTGTCCTCGACTGCTCGGCGAAGTTTTAGCAGTGTCATCCGATGTGGTATCTATACTCACATAGTCGACAAAACGCTTCACCAATCTATCTAAATTGATTTCTTGCATGCCTTTTCCTCCTCTAAATATCATTGCTCTTTTATTAAAGAATAATTATTATATTTTTATTATAATCCTATCTATTTATTTACACAATAAAAAACTATTTCCAAACAGATAATTTAGAAAATTAGCACTTTAGAGGATTAGCTAAAAATTATATTGTAGAAGTATAAAAAAATATCGACACCACCCAATTAGGTAGTGCCGATATTGAATACAATCTATAAAATTTACACATTGGTCACCCAAAGATGCCCTTTTATCTATTCTTCAGTAGCAGTACCAGCAGCTTTTCTTTCTTCTTCTGCGACATCTACTACCTCGATATTGCGATATCTTCTCATCCCTGTACCAGCTGGAATCAATTTACCGATAATGACATTTTCCTTCAAACCAATCAAGGGGTCCACTTTACCTTTAATAGCAGCATCGGTCAAGACACGCGTTGTTTCTTGGAAAGATGCGGCCGAGAGGAAGGAATCAGTAGCCAAGGAAGCCTTGGTAATACCAAGCAAAATAGGTTTAGCCACAGCTGGCATACCATCATTCTGAATGACTTTAGCATTGACACTTTCAAAAGTATTGATATCCACATATTCACCTGGCAAGAAATCAGTGTCACCAGCATCGTCAATCTTGACTTTGTGCAACATCTGTCTAACCATAACTTCAATATGCTTATCGTTGATTTCAACACCTTGGGACTTGTAAACTTTCTGAACTTCGTAAACGAGATAACGCTGTGTTTCTTTCAAACCAGAAACACGCAAGATGTCATGCGGGTTAATAGAGCCTTCCGTTAATCTATCGCCAGCTTTCAAAACCATATCATCATATGCTAAGAGACGAGCGCCATACGGAATCTGATATTCTTTGAAGTTTTCTTGGTCTTCCGTATCTGTAATCTTAACAATGCGCATGCCATTTTCTTCTTTAACGGAAACAACCCCGCTATTTTCAGCGATAATCGCATGATGTTTCGGTTTGCGCGCTTCAAACAATTCTTCAACACGTGGCAAACCTTGGGTAATATCTTCCCCTGCGACACCACCAGTGTGGAAAGTACGCATAGTGAGCTGTGTACCAGGTTCACCGATAGATTGAGCAGCGATGATACCAACGGCTTCACCGATATTGACCTGCGATGCAGTCGCTAAATCACGGCCATAACACTTGATACAAACGCCGTACTGAGATTTACAGGTCAAGACACTACGGATACAAACTTTTTCTCTAACTTTGCAAATCTTATCTGCCAGTTCATCGTCAATATCCTGATTGATGGAAGCAATTTTTTCATTGGTGTTCGGGTCAATTATATCTTCCGCCAAAACGCGACCAACAATGCGTTCTTTCAGAGATTCAATAATACCCTTACCTTCTTTAATGGCTTCCACTTCAATACCGCGAATGGTATTGTTACGCACTTTAACTTCCTTGACATCGCTATTTAAAATCTTTTCGATATCCTTTTCCGTCAAAGGTTCATCGGCTTTTAAGAGACATTTACCCTTGCCATCAATGACATCAGCAGTGACATTTTTGCCCAACATTTCGTGCATCATAGCCTTCTTGATAGAAGCGCGAACATTTTTGCCATGCGAGCCCAAAACAATTGTTTCGGTAGAAGCAGCATGACCGCCACAGCAACTATCCAATTTGGCAACGCCCTTCAAGACAATTTCATGCACTTCATGTTCACTCAAAACATCCAAAATTTCCTGTGTGATAACAGTGTCAGCAGCAAAAAGAACTTCGCCCGTTTCTGGGTCTACAACTTCTTTCGCCAAAACGCGATTTAACAAACTTGCGCCGAGCATTTCAATAGCCTTGGCAGCACTAGTCGCCAATTTAGCTCTTTCGCGTACCAAATCAATGCCCACCACATCACAATCTTCTTCGCGAACAATGACATCCTGAGCAACATCGACCAAACGACGTGTTAAGTAACCGGAATCGGCTGTACGCAAAGCTGTATCGGCCAAACCTTTACGAGCACCATGCGAAGAAATGAAGTAATCAGATACAGTCAACCCTTCGCGGAAGTTAGCTTTAATCGGCAATTCAATGATATTACCAGACGGGTCAGCCATCAAACCACGCATACCAGCTAACTGGCGCATCTGTTGTTTATTACCACGAGCCCCAGAATCCGCCATCATGAAGATAGGGTTAAATGGGTCCATATTGTTCATCATCGCATCAGTGACATCGTCAGTCGCTTTCGTCCACAAATCACAGACCTTTTTGTGTCTTTCTTCTTCTGTAATTAAACCACGTTCAAATTGACGGCTAACTTTGTTGACTATCTGTTCAGTTTTAGCCAAAATTTCCTTCTTTTCTGGCGGAACAATGATGTCAGAAATAGCAACTGTCATGCCGGCGATACATGCAAAATGATAACCCAAATTCTTAACGTTATCTATTACAACAGCGGTCTTTGTACCACCTAATTTATCGTAACATTTAGCAACTAATTTGCCCAATTCCTTCTTATCCATGCGGATACCGAGGGACCATTCGCCATTTTCCTTGTAGAAGTAACGAATTTCTTCTGGCAAAATTTCGTTGAAAATCATGCGTCCCAGCGAAGTATTTACTAGACCATAACCTTCCATACGCACCTTGATAGCTGCTTGCAAAGCCAAATCCTTTTGTTGATAAGCTAAGAGAGCTTCATTGATGCCAGTAAAGATTTTTCCTTCGCCCAAAGCCTTCGGCCGCAAAATGGTCAAATAGTACGAACCAAGAACCATATCTTGAGAAGGAACAATGATTGGGCGACCATCTTTTGGTGCCAAAATGTGATTAGCAGCCAACATCAAAATGCGTGCTTCTGCCTGAGCTTCCGCAGAAAGTGGCAAGTGAATAGCCATCTGGTCACCATCAAAATCGGCATTGTAAGCCGTACATGCCAACGGATGCAATTTCAAAGCGCGACCTTCTGTCAAGACCGGTTCAAAAGCTTGAATACCGAGGCGATGTAAAGTCGGGGCACGGTTCAAGAGAACTGGATGTTCTTTGATTACTTCTTCTAAAACATCCCAAACTTCCGGCTGAACGCGCTCTACCTTACGCTTAGCCGCCTTGATATTATTTGCCAAATCCTTATCGCGCAGTTTTTTCATGACAAAAGGTTTAAACAATTCCAAAGCCATCTCTTTCGGCAAACCACATTGATGCAATTTCAACTCTGGTCCAACGACGATAACGGAACGACCGGAATAGTCGACACGCTTACCGAGCAAGTTTTGGCGGAAACGACCCTGTTTACCTTTCAACATATCGCTGAGGGATTTTAAGGGGCGATTACCTGGGCCAGTTACTGGACGACCACGACGACCGTTATCGATTAAAGCATCCACTGCTTCTTGCAACATTCTCTTTTCATTGCGCACGATAATGTCCGGTGCTCCCAAATCGAGCAATCTCTTGAGACGATTATTTCTATTGATAACGCGACGATATAAATCGTTAAGGTCAGATGTAGCAAAACGTCCACCGTCCAACTGTACCATAGGACGCAATTCTGGTGGAATGACAGGGATGACATCCATAATCATCCAAGACGGTTTGTTGCCAGATTTCAAAAACGCTTCGACAACTTCCAAACGGCGAATCGCTCTCACTCGGCGTTGTCCACTAGAACTGCTTAATTCTTTACGCAATTCTACGCTCATTTTTTCCAAATCGAGTTCACTCAACAACTCTTTAATCGCTTCTGCTCCCATGCCAACGCGGAAATTATTGCCATACTGTTGGCGCTGTTCGCGATATTCACTTTCTGTGAGTAACTGCTTTTTAGAGAGTGGAGTTTCACCAGGGTCTAAAACGATATAACAAGCAAAATAAAGCACTTTTTCCAAGGAGCGTGGCGATATATCAAGAATTAAGCCCATTCTGCTTGGAATTCCCTTGAAATACCAAATATGGGAGACTGGGGCAGCTAATTCAATGTGCCCCATTCTTTCACGACGTACTTTGGCTCTAGTAACTTCTACGCCACAGCGGTCACAGATAACGCCTTTATAGCGAATGCGTTTGTACTTTCCGCAATGACATTCCCAGTCCCTAGTCGGACCAAATATCTTTTCACAAAATAAACCATCACGTTCAGGTTTCAGGGTCCTGTAGTTAATAGTTTCTGGTTTTTTTACTTCCCCATAGGACCATTCCCTAATCTTTTCTGGTGAAGCTATCCCTATGCGCATAGAGTCAAAATTATTAACATCTAACAAAGGGTGAACACTCCCTTCTTATTTATCATAATCGTCATTATTATCAATACTGCTATCAATATTGTCCAAGCTGCTGACATCTAAATCATTATTATCCATATTCATTTCCGCGATGATATCATCATCATTGATGATTTCTTCTTCATCAGTAACTTCTTCTACGATACTATCAGCAGGCACTTCTTCTCCCGAAACTATATCGCTAGAGGTGTGTGCAGAAACATCTAAACCTAAATCATCTGTATTGACATCATTAATGTCATCGTCGGAATCATTTATCATGATTTCTTGAGCATCTTCGGAGAGAACCTTGATATCCAAACCAATGCTCTGCAATTCCTTAATCAAGACCTTAAACGATTCTGGAACACCTGGTTCCGGAATATTTTCTCCCTTAACGATGGCTTCGTAAGTCTTCACACGTCCTACCACGTCATCGGACTTAACAGTCAGAATTTCTTGTAAGGTATAAGCTGCGCCATATGCTTCTAAGGCCCAAACTTCCATTTCCCCAAAACGCTGTCCACCGAACTGTGCTTTACCACCCAAAGGCTGTTGCGTAACCAAAGAGTACGGACCGGTAGAGCGAGCGTGAATCTTGTCATCTACCAAGTGATGCAATTTCAACATGTATACGCAACCAACGGTAACTGGATTTTCAAACGGTTCACCGGTACGACCATCATAAAGAATGGTTTTGCCGTCGTCTGAGAAACCAGAGGCTTTTAAAGTCTGGAAAACTTCCGTTTCTTTAGCACCATCAAATACTGGTGTCGCAATATGCAAACCAGCCACATCTGGTTTTGGCATGCCATACTTATCGTAATCATAACCGATAGAAATGAGGCGTTCTTTTACCTTTTCCAACTCTCCAGCTTTAATCTGCATGCCAAGTTCACGCACTGCCATACCAAGGTGTGTTTCCAATACCTGTCCGATATTCATACGAGAAGGAACGCCGAGCGGATTTAATACGATATTAACTGGTGTACCATCTGGCAAAAACGGCATATCTTCTTCACGCATAACGCGGGAAACAACCCCTTTGTTACCGTGACGACCTGCCATCTTATCGCCGACAGAAATTTTACGTTTCTGGGCGATGTACACGCGAATTAATTGATTTACTCCCGGTGACAATTCGTCATTATTTTCTCTCTTGAAAATTTTGACATCGACAATCTTGCCTGCTTCACCATGAGGAACACGCAATGAAGTATCGCGAACTTCACGTGCCTTTTCACCAAAAATAGCGCGCAACAATCTTTCTTCTGCGGTCAACTCGGTTTCGCCCTTCGGAGTTACTTTCCCGACCAAAATATCGCCAGAGCGGACCTCTGCGCCGATGCGAATGATACCGTTTTCATCGAGGTCTTTCATAGCTTCTTCGGAAACATTCGGCAATTCGCGCGTAATTTCTTCTGCTCCTAATTTGGTATCACGTGCTTCGCATTCGTATTCTTCAATGTGAATAGAAGTATAGATATCTTCCCGCACCAATTTTTCACTGAGCAAAATAGCATCTTCGTAGTTATAGCCTTCCCAAGGCATAAATGCTACCAAGATATTATAGCCAAGAGCCAATTCGCCGTGGTCAGTCGCTGGGCCATCCGCAATCGGCTGTCCCTTAACAACTTTGTCACCCTTGTAAACAATCGGCACTTGATTAATGCACGTTCCCTGATTAGAACGCATGTATTTTTGCAATTTATAGATGTCATCTGTACCAGCTTCATTTCTGATAATGATGAGATTAGCGGTAACTTTGATGACTTCTCCAGCATTCTTCGCCAAAATCATGACACCAGAGTCACAAGCGGCCTTATATTCCATACCAGTACCAACTAACGGAGCTTGGGTGCGCAAAAGTGGAACTGCTTGACGTTGCATATTTGCCCCCATTAAAGCACGGTTAGCATCATCATTTTCCAAGAATGGTATCATCGCAGTAGCAATGGAAACGACCTGTTTCGGTGAAACGTCCATGTAATCGACGGAGTCAGCCGGCATCAAGCTCGTTTCCTCGTGAAAACGAGCTGTGACGCGGTCATTCAAGAACCAATCATTTTCATCCAATTTTTCGTTGGCCTGAGCGATGACGATATCTTCTTCTTCATCCGCTGTCAAATAATACACATCATTAGTGACGCGTTTATTGACCTTATCCACCTTACGATAAGGTGTTTCGATAAAACCAAATCTATTCACTCTCGCATAAGTGGACAAAGAACCAATCAAACCGATGTTCGGACCTTCTGGCGTTTCGATTGGACACATGCGACCATAGTGAGAATTGTGAACGTCGCGCACTTCAAAACCAGCTCTTTCACGGGAAAGACCACCCGGTCCAAGGGCACTGAGACGACGTTTATGGGTCAATTCACTGAGTGGATTGTGCTGGTCCATAAACTGGGACAACTGGCTGGAACCAAAAAATTCCTTAATGGCAGCTACAACTGGACGGATGTTAATCAGAGCATTGGTCTGAATATCATCGTCCTGTACAGCCATACGTTCCTTAACCACTCTTTCCATGCGAGAAAGACCAATTCGGAACTGATTTTGCAACAATTCACCGACGGAACGAACGCGACGATTGCCAAGATGGTCAATGTCATCAGTATAGCCAATACCGTTCATTAAATTCAGCATGTAGCTGATAAATGACAAAATATCAGGAATGGTAATTGTTCTCTTATTGTAATCCATGGTACGAGAACAAATCATCTTCTCAGCCTTGCCATCTTTTCTCTTTACTAAGAAAGAAAGGACCGCATTATCATCATCGCCAAAAATGGCGTGTTCCTGTTCCAAAGTAATATTTTCCAAGAAATCGATGTCGAGCACTTCACCAGCTGGCACGACAACTTCCCCTGTTTCGCGGTCGATAAGTGGGTCTACCAGTTCATGACCAGCCAGACGACGCTTCCAACCTAATTTCTTGGTTAATTTATAGCGTCCTACCATTGCCAAATCATAGCGTTTCGGCTCAAAGAACAGATTATTCAAAAGTTCTTCTGCGCTTTCTACGGTAGGTGGTTCACCAGGACGCAAACGCTTGTATATTTCGATAAGCGCTTCTTCCTTGCTGGTGGTATTATCGCGTTCAATCGTATTGACAATCAATGGGTCATTATTGAAAAGTTCTGTAATAGCTTGACTAGAGCCAATTCCCAAAGCGCGAATCAAAATAGCAGCATTCAATTTGCGCGTGCGGTCGATACGAACGGAAATGACATCATTGACATCATTTTCCAATTCAATCCAAGCCCCTCTATTAGGAATGAGAGTCGCCGTATACATCTTCTTACCAGTCTGGTCGATGGACATATCATAATACGCTCCTGGAGAACGTACCAACTGACTGACAATGACGCGTTCCGCTCCGTTGATAATAAAAGTACCGGTATCCGTCATCAATGGGAAATCGCCCATGAATACTTCATGTTCCTTAATTTCTCCGGTAGCATTTTTAACTAAACGGACATTGACTCGTAACGGTGCCGAATAAGTAGTGTCACGCTCTTTACATTCATCGATGGAGTATTTTGGTTCACCAAGCGAAAATGTGCCGAAGCTAAGGCGCAAATTCTTATTGAAATCTTCAATTGGAGAAATGTCGCGGAAGATTTCTCGCAAACCTTCTTTTAAAAACCACTTATAAGAATTGCGTTGAATATCCAACAAATGTGGCATATCCATAACTTCTTTAATTTTGGCGTAACTGTACCTTGTTCTTTTTCCTACTGGAACAGGTTTAAACAATACTTTCACCCCTCAGCATATTTACAAGAATTCTTATTTAGCAAACAGAATATTTGACAATCTCACAAATAAATTGTAAGATTTCTAACAACGAGTTTAATATAATAATATTTGTGATGTCTAAATGAGGATAGTTATGCTCATTTTGGTTATAGACAATGAAAAAAGGCAAGGCGATTTCTCGTTGTCCCTTGCTTTTATCAATTATTTTGCCAATCTTTTCAAATCACCTCGACCGAGAAAAATAGCTACTGGCAGACAATTAGAGGCAGAACTTCCCCTCTCCATAAAATTGCGCTACCAGACAAAAATATGTCTTTCTCTGGCTAATCGGAATGAATTTCGAAAAAATGGTATAATACTCCTTATGTATAATCATTCTGTAATAATTGATTTTATCATATAAAATATACCGAGTCAATATCTTTTTTCTACTTTATAAAAGAGGGTAAAATATTTTTCAGTACGCTACCAACAAACCGCATAATTTTGACTTGTTTTTTTTTATTTTTTCACCTATAATAGTCCTTACCATATGTAAAGACAACGAAAGAGAAATAACGAGAGATTCTATCTCCCAGCGAGTCGGCGTTGGTGTGAGGCCGATAGATGTGGCTTTCTAAAAATCACTCTTGAGTCGCCAGCTGAAATTGCAGTAAGTGAGGCCGGTTCTCACCGTTATATGAGTAGCATATGTTGGTATGCGAAATAGGTGGTACAATGGAAGCAAAGCTTTCATCCTGTTTTGGGATGAAGGCTTTATTTTTTTACTATTTTATATCAATGGAGGTAAAACATCGTGTACGACAAGGTAGAAACTAATCTCAATTTTGCAGAACGCGAAAAACAAATCGTCGATTTTTGGCAAAAGAACAATATTTTTCAAAAAAGTATCTCCCAACGTGAGGGTAATGACGTCTTCACTTTTTATGATGGTCCACCAACAGCAAACGGTAAACCACATATTGGTCACGTTTTAACCCGCGTCATCAAAGATATTTTTCCACGTTACAAAGCGATGAAAGGCTATAAAACTATTCGCAAAGCTGGCTGGGACACACACGGACTACCAGTAGAACTGGAAGTAGAAAAAGCCCTTGGTTTAGACGGCAAAGAACAAATCGAAGCTTATGGCATCGAACCATTTGTGCAAAAGTGTAAAGAAAGCGTTTGGCAATACAAGGGCATGTGGGAAGAATTTTCTCGCACAGTCGGATATTGGGCCGATATGGAACACCCATATATCACCTATGAAAACGATTATATCGAATCTGTTTGGTGGGCCTTAAAAGAAATTTGGAAAAAAGGTCTGCTCTATCAGAGACACAAAATTGTTCCGTATTGCCCACGCTGTGGCACTCCGCTCTCTTCCCACGAAGTAGCACAAGGGTATAAAACAGTGAAAGAACGCTCTGCCATTGTCCGCTTTAAATTGGTCGATGAAGACGCCTATTTCCTCGTTTGGACCACTACACCGTGGACCCTTCCTTCCAACGTTGCTCTTTGCGTAAATCCTAATATCGACTATGTCAAAGTAAAACACAACGAATACACCTACTATATGGCTAACGACCTCGTAGAAAAAGTGTTAGTAGAAAACTACACCATTCTCGAACATTTCTCCGGCAAAGAATTAGAACATAAAAAATATGTACCACTTTATCCCTATGCCGTCAACAAGGTCAAAACTGAATCGTTCTATGTCGCTTGCGATGAATACGTCACCTGCGAAGATGGTACAGGCATCGTCCACCTCGCCCCTGCCTTCGGGGAAGATGACTCGCGTGTCTGCAAAAAGTACAATCTCGGCTTTGTGCAATTTGTCGATAGCCAAGGTAAATTGACGGCCGATACCGATTGGGCTGGAATTTTCGTCAAAGATGCTGACCCGCTCATCCTGCACGACTTAAAAGAAAAAGCTCTCCTCTTCTCCGCACCAAAATTCGAGCACAGTTACCCACACTGCTGGCGCTGTGATACCCCACTCATTTATTACGCTCGCCAGTCTTGGTTCATCAAAATGACGGACGTAAAAGAAAAACTACTCGCCAATAACGACAAGGTAAATTGGATTCCGCCCTCCATCGGCACTGGTCGTTTTGGAAACTGGCTCGAACACGTACAAGATTGGGGTATCAGTCGCAACCGTTATTGGGGCACTCCGCTCAATATTTGGCAATGTCGCTGTGGACACCAACACGCCATCGGCTCTTTAGCAGAATTACATGCATTATCTTCTAATTGCCCACCAGATATCGAGCTACACCGTCCTTTCCTCGATGACATTACTATCACTTGCGAAAAATGTGGTCAAGAAATGCACCGCGTACCAGAAGTAATCGATTGTTGGTTTGATTCCGGGGCTATGCCATTTGCCCAATGGCACTATCCTTTTGAAAATAAAGAGGTATTTGAAAAAACTTTCCCCGCTAACTTCATCTCTGAAGCAGTGGATCAAACTCGCGGTTGGTTCTATTCTCTTATCGCTATTTCGACCTTACTATTCGACAGGAATGCTTATGAAAATGTCATCGTTTTAGGGCATGTACAAGATAAAAATGGGCAAAAAATGAGCAAATCAAAGGGCAATGCCGTTGAACCGATGGATGCCTTACATCGCCACGGTGCAGACGCTATTCGCTGGTATTTCTACGAAAACAGCGCACCTTGGATTCCCAATCGCTTCCACGATGATGCTGTACGCGAAGGACAACGCAAATTTCTCGGCACTTTATGGAATACCTATGCTTTTTATGTACTTTACGCTAATATTGATAAATTTAATCCTAGCGAGCATACACTCGAATATAAGCGCCTCTCCGTTATGGATAAATGGCTCCTTTCCCGCTTAAATACCTTGATTAAAACTGTCGACACATTCTTGGCCGACTATAAAATCACCGAAACAGCAAAGGCCCTCCAAAAATTTGTCGATGAACTATCTAATTGGTATGTCCGTCGTAGCAGAGAACGCTTCTGGGGCAGTGAAATGAATGCTGATAAAATTGATGCCTATATGACCCTCTACACGGCACTATCTACCTTTATCAAATTGGCAGCACCTCTCATTCCGTTTATGACGGAAAATATCTACCAAAACCTCGTTCGCAAAAGTGAAACAAACGCTCCGGAAAGTGTCCATCTCTGCGATTTTCCAACAGCTGACGATAGCTTCATCGACGAAAAACTGGAAGCAGATATGAATCTCACCTTGGAAATAGTCGGACTCGGCAGAGCAGCTAGAAATAGTGCGAACATCAAAAATAGACAACCCTTGCAACAACTATTTGTTAAAGCACCCCTTGCCTTAAACGACTACTACCGAGAAATCGCCATCGATGAATTAAACATCAAAGAATTGACTTTCCAATATGACCTCAGCGCCTTTCTCTCCTATACTTTAAAGCCTAATTTCAAAGTACTCGGACCAAAGGTTGGCAAATTGATGGGCACCGTCAAAAATACCCTTGCTCAAAAGGATGCCTTGCGCGTAAAAGATGAACTGGATAAAACTGGTATTTTCCAACTCACTGTCGATGGACAGGAACTGACTTTAACTAAAGAAGATATCGACATCGTGGTCAAGCCACAAGAAAATTTTGTCACAGAAAGCTACAATAACATCATTATCGCTCTCGACACGCGTTTGACAGAAGCGCTCATCGAAGAAGGATTTGTCAGAGAAATCATCAGCAAAGTTCAAACCATGCGCAAAGATAATGATTTCGAAGTTTTAGACCACATCACCCTTTATTGTCAGGGAAATGAAAAATTAGCCCACATCATCCAAAAGAATGCCGAATTTATTCAAAAAATCGTTTTAGCCGAGGAAATTGTTTACGATAAATTGGCTGGCTTTGAAAAGGAATGGAATATTAACGGCGAAAAAATTATTTTGGCAATTAAATAAGCTCTTTCTCACAGCTCGGCACCACTTTGTGGTGTCGAGTTTCTTTTCTGCTTGCTAAAAGTCAAATAGTCAAATATAATAGAAACAATAATATAATATGATATGATAAGGTGAGAAAAATGGCTAATATTGCCGATTTAATCGAAAACTATATTCTACAAAAGCTAGCTGCTGAGCAAAAAAAGCCTATCGTATTGCGCCGTGCTGATATAGCTACTGCCATTGAATGTGCTCCCTCGCAAATAAGTTATGTTTTAAACACGCGCTTTACGGCAGAAAAGGGCTTCTCAGTAGAATCTAGACGCGGATTAGGTGGATTTATCAAGATTACCTATCATCCTAATAGTAACGATTTAATCTTTCAAAAATTGCATCAAAAAATTGATGTTAACACTACTAGCGAGGACTTGCATCGTCTGTTAAAATATATGTTACAAAATGCTCTCGTCACGCGTCGCGAAGCGGCCCTTATCGCCCACTCCATAGATAGTTTCTATGAAAATATGACACCCAACATGCGCGCTAATTTTGCGCATTCTTGTCTGGAAATAATTGCTAATTTTAAGGGGGAATAATCATGCTTTGCGATAAATGTAAAAAAAGAGAAGCCACCATGCATATCGTACAACTAAATGGTGACAAAAGGACCGAACACTACTTCTGTAAAGAATGCGCTGCAGAATTCAGCAACTTCATTCTTAAAAAGAAAAAGGAAAAAATACCGGAAGAAGTGTCTCTTGGCAATCTATTAAACAATCTCTTTTCCAATTTAAATCTGTCGGCACTATCCCTGCCAGACAGCGAGATGATGCAGGCCACATGCCCGCATTGTCACACGAGTTACCAAGAAATCATTGAACACGGGAAGCTCGGTTGTCCGGAATGTTATAAAGAATTTGCCAAACAACTAGCGCCTCTTTTGAAACGCCTCTACGGAGCTTCTGAATACAAAGGTAAAATTCCCAAGCGCGCCAAGAAAAAACTTCGCGTCAGTAGAGATATCTCGCGATTACGGGAAGAAATTGCCGCTTGTATCGCCGAAGAATCGTACGAAAAGGCTGCTAAAATTCGCGATGAGATAAAAAAATTAGAAGCTGAAAATATCGACAGTAGCGAGGAGGAATAATTTTGACAGCACATGATATCTTAAAAAATGACGATATTGCCTACCTGCATGAAGATGATGGTGGAATCGTTCTTGCTAGCAACATTCTCATCCGTCGCAATTTCGCCGATTTTCTCTTTCCCCATAAATCCTCGCCAGAAGCTCGCTGTGCCGTAAACCAACGTTTACGTGAGCTCTTACCTAAATTGACGGCCATCTGCGGTCAAAAATTTTATCAACCGCTTTTTACCGAACTCTCTCCGGCCGAAAAAGACCTTTTAGTCGATAAGTCATTTGTAACTATCGATTTCATCGACGGCGAGAGAAATCAAGAATTGTTTATTACCCCTGATACTACTATAAGTTTGATGACCAATGGTTATGACCACCTTATCACTCGCCACAGTAGTTCTGGCATTAATTTAGAAGAATTATTGCCAGCGGCTTGGAAGATAGATGATTGCATCGAAGAAAAATTTGACTTTGCTTTTACAGAAAACCTCGGTTACCTGAGTGCCTATCCACTCCATGCTGGTACTGGACTATACGCATCCGTCATCTTACATCTTCCATGTCTTTGCTTAACACAACAATTAGATAAAATAAAAAATATCGCTGCCCAACTCGGTTTAGCACTCCATAAAGTTTTTGGCGATGACGCTTCCGATTACCTCTTTGTGTTAAACAATCAGCTCTCACCCAGTGCTAACGAAATAGAAACTATCGACAACTTAACTCGCTTAGCCAAAAAAATTGTCTCCATGGAACAATCTGCTCGTCAGATGATTTTTTCCTATTCTCGTGATAAAATTACCGATAGATTATGGCGTGCTTATGGTATTTTACAATATGCTCGCAATCTCCATTATCGAGAAGCTCAGGGTTTCCTCAGCGATATACGCCTTGGCATCAGTGAAAAAATTCTGCCTGTGCCAGCCGTCTTGTACAGACGAGCACTTATATCTATACAAGATAGTTATCTTCGCACCCAGTTTTCCGATATCACTAAAGAAAATGACTCCGAGGAATTAAATATAAAACGCGCGGAAATGCTGCGCAAAATTTTTGCTCAATAAGGAAGTGAGGTTATAATGCCCGATAAATTAACTGATATGGCGGCCAATGCCTTGACATTTGCCACCGACGAATCAAAACGCCGCCAATGCGGCTATCTTGGTACAGACCATTTACTTTTAGGTCTTCTCCATGAAAAAGAATCCTTTGCTGCCCGTATCCTCGATTTATATGGCGTAGAATACGCTCTTGTCCAGGAACGCTTGAAAAATATTATCATCATCACACCCATAACCGAAAAGAAAGTTACCTTTGGGTACACATCGCTGGCCAGAGTAGCTTTAGATAAGGCTAAAGAAGAAGCGGAAAATCTGTCTAGCGAACTTATCGGTACCGAACATCTCTTGCTAGGAATTTTGGCTGGCAAGGAAAATATCGCTCAAAAAATACTACTCTCTTTCGAAGTCGATATCAGTGAGTTACGCGAACAAATTATCGACTTGCTCAATGAAGGAGAAGGGGATGAAAAGACTAATTCCTCCTCCACAGGAAAGACAGAAGGAGAAAATCGCACTCCTTACCTAGACAACTATTGCTTAGACCTGCGACAAATGTGCTTAGATAACAAAATAGACCCCGTAATCGGTCGCCAAAAAGAAATAGAACGTCTCATTCAAATTCTTTTACGGCGCACGAAAAATAATCCCGTCCTCATCGGTGAACCTGGAGTTGGCAAAACAGCTATCGTAGAAGGCCTTTCTTTCTACCTTCTCAACAAACTGTTGCCTGCTTCTTTGGCCGATAAACGCATTATGAGCTTAAATATGGCCTCCCTCATCGCGGGAACAAAGTACCGCGGTGAATTCGAGGAACGATTGAAAAATCTCCTCCATGAAGTGCGCGAAAACAAAAATGTCATCCTCTTTATCGATGAATTGCACACTTTAATTGGTGCTGGAGCTGCTGAAGGAGCAATCGATGCCGCCAATCTCTTGAAGCCATCACTCTCGCGTGGGGAAATTCAAATTATCGGCGCAACGACTTTAGATGAGTATCGCAAGTATATCGAAAAAGATGCTGCTCTAGAACGTCGTTTTCAACCGATCATGCTCGACGAACCATCGGTAGCAGAAAGTATCCAAATTTTAAAGGGGCTCCGCGATAAATATGAAACTTTTCATAATGCCAAAATAACGGACGGAGCGATTGAAGCAGCTGTTAAACTTTCTGACCGCTACATCAATGACCGGTTCCTACCCGATAAAGCTATCGACCTTATGGATGAAGCGACGGCCAAACTGCGCCTAAATAGCATTGATGAACCCATAAACTTACAAAAAGCTAGACAAAACATTGAAAATTTGACAAAGAAGAAAAACTCTGCCGTCGAAAAACAAGATTTCGAATTAGCAGCCAAAATGCGCGATGCCGAAACAAAAGCTAAAGATGAACTCACCGCTCTTATCGAGTCGCTCTCTGCTAACAATAATCGCCAAGTACGCGTTACCGAAAATGATATTGCTTCCGTATTGGCTGCTTGGACAGGAATTCCTGTAAAGCGACTTGCTACTAAAGAAGCGCAAATGTATCTCCACTTAGAAAAGAAATTACATCAACGCCTCATTGGACAAGACAAAGCTGTCACTGCCATTTCTAACGCCCTGAGGAGAGCTAGTGCTGGTCTAAAAGACCCGAAACGCCCCATCGGTTCATTTCTCTTTCTTGGCCCTACGGGGGTAGGAAAAACAGAATTAGCTCGTGCCGTGGCTGAAACGCTCTTTGGCGATGAAAGAGCGCTTTTACGCTTTGATATGTCTGAATACATGGAAAAGCATACTGCTGCTCGCCTTATCGGCTCTCCCCCTGGTTATGTCGGCTACGAAGAAGGCGGACAACTCACTGAAGCAGTCCGTCGCAAACCGTATTCCGTCGTTCTCCTCGATGAAATTGAAAAAGCCCATCCAGACATCTTCAATCTCCTCCTACAAATCATGGATGACGGTAGACTAACCGATGGTCAAGGCAACAGTATCGACTTTAGAAATACTGTCATCATCATGACTTCTAATGTTGGTGCTGACCAATTACAAAAAAATGTTTCTGGTTTGGGTTTTGCCACCACTGCTGATGAAACGCAAAAACAAAAACTGCTCGAAGCTAAAATTGACAAGGAGGTACATCGCCTCTTTAAGCCAGAATTCTTAAATCGTTTAGACGAAAGTATCTTTTTCACGCCTTTAAAAGAAGCTGAGCTACTTAAAATAATCGACATACTCTTAAGCGATATTCAAAAACGATTAGAAAATCTACATTTTCATCTGCACGTGGACAAAAAAGCAAAACTTTACATCTTGCGCCAGGGCACAGATAATAAATTAGGTGCTCGCCCCTTAAAAAGAGCCTTGCAAAAATACATTGAAAATCCTCTCGCAGAAAAATTATTGGCTAAAGAATTTACTGCTCATGCCACCATTAATGTAACCTATGATAAGAAGACGGATAAACTGCGCTTTACTTGTAAAAAAGCGAAAGCGCAACGTAAAAAATCTTTACCGGTGAAGAATAATGTCTCCCCATAAACAAAAAAACACTTTAAATTCCCAGAGCAGTTGGGGAAAAGACCTGCTCAACTTTTTCTTAAATTTTGCCATTGCCATTTATTGGCTTTGGCATTCTTTTTATAAAAAATTAAAAAGTTGTTTAGGTAAGACCAATAATAAACGAATAAAACAAGAAAACGATACCCATAATATAAACCCACGAGGCAATCATCATGACTAAAAAAAAGACCCTGTTTATTTGTCAAGAATGTGGCTACAACTCTGCTAAATGGATGGGCAAATGCCCCAGTTGTAATTCCTGGAATACCTTCGTCGAAGAAACGACCACCCCTGAAGAAATTAAGGCCTTTTCCGGAAATAGCTTGAGTAAACCAAATACTCCTCAACTGATAGATGAAATTTCCTTAGCAGAATTACCGCACTATTCAAGTGGTTCTCTAGAGTTAGACCGCGTCTTAGGCGGAGGTATTATTAGTGGTTCGCTGGTTCTAATGGTCGGCGACCCTGGAGTGGGAAAATCTAGTTTAAACCTCCGTATCTGTGCTACCGTGGCCAAAGAAAAAAATGTCTTATATGTGACTGGCGAAGAAAGCCCTCAACAAATACGCATGCGTGCTGAAAGACTCTCAGCACTTGCTCCCAATTTAAAAATTCTCAGCGAAATAAATATCGATTACATCGCCAAAGCTGCCCTTGAAGAAAAACCACAGCTAATTGTCATTGATTCCATCCAAACTATCTTTTCTCCCCTTTTGCAAAGTGCCCCTGGAAGCGTCAGTCAAGTGCGAGAATGTGCTATCGCTCTAATGAAATTGGCCAAGATGAATAATATTGCCATCTTTATCATCGGTCACGTGACTAAAGACGGTACTTTAGCTGGCCCACGCGTGCTCGAGCATATTGTCGATACAGTCCTCTACTTTGAAGGCGAAAGAAATGCCCAATTTCGCCTCTTGCGTGCGGTAAAAAATCGCTTTGGCAATACTAATGAAATTGGTATCTTTGAAATGCGCGATTGTGGATTAGTAGATGTACCAGACACTTCTAAGATGTTTCTTTCTGACGAAACTGGCCATTCCGGAGTAAGCATAGTTCCAACTATTGAAGGGACACGTCCCCTCTTGGTAGAAATTCAATCTCTAGTCGCCAATACTCCCTATATTCCCCCTCGTCGCACCTCAGACTTGGTAGATATGAAACGCCTGCAATTATTGCTTGCCGTCTTAGAAAAGCGCGTCAAGTTGAGTCTCGGTGCCTGCGATGTCTACGTAAAAATAGCTGGCGGTATTAAAATCGAAGAACCAGCTTGCGATTTAGCCCTTTGTCTTTCCTTGGCTTCCAGTTTTTTAAACAAAGTGATTGCTCCCCAAACAATAGTTTTTGGTGAAGTCAGCTTGTCTGGGGAAGTGCGTGCTGTGCACGGCACAGATATTCGTCTCAACGAAGCAGCGAAACTCGGTTTTAAAAGGGCAATTATTCCCCACAAAAATGCCGAAAAAATTCCTTCTTCTCCCCTGCAAATATATGGTGTCCGCACGGTCACAGAGGCCATCAATATCGCTTTTAAAAAATAAAACTATCCCCATTGACACTCCCACGAATAAATTCGTGGGAGTTTATGTTGTAATGACATTTTTCGAGCACTCATTACGGGGTAATTCTATTATTGTATATGTCTGTCATTTAATTTTGACAAATGCCACTTCATCTAGTATCATTAAACCATACAGGGTGTGCTTATTCATATTTTTTATAAAAAACTCACGCTATTTGGCGTGAGTATTCGTATCTTTTTAGCTTTTTACCTCCGCAATTATCCTGCGAATAAGACACCATTAATAATGTTATGGAGTGATTGTTATGTTGGAAAAGATGCTCCGCATCTTTATCATCAGCCTGTCAGCAATGACCGGACTTGCTCTGTTCCGTCTTATTGCTCCGTTTGTTACCATTGTCATTAGCTCAGAATTTGTCAATATCAATTTGAGTATTTTTGGCATGACTTTGGCCAATCTTTCTATGGCGGTACTTGGTACTGTCAGTGGTATTTTACTTGGATACTTCATTGCTCCTTATTTGATTGTTCTGCTCAAACATTTTTCTTATTGGGTAGAAGTACAACTAAATAAGATGAAAATCCATGACTTCATTGCTGGCGTAAGCGGTCTCATTATCGGCCTCATCTTAGCAAACCTCTTTGGCGTGGCTTTTGCCGGTATACCAGTAGTCGGCCCCTATCTACCGGTAATTTTCAGTATCGTACTCGGCTATCTAGGTATCAGCATTACCATGAAAAAGCGCAATGAAATAGTAGCCCTTTTTCCCAATTTATTGCGCGAATACAACAAAAGCAAAGCCAATGATACTAAGAATATGCCAAATAACCGCTTTAAATTACTAGATACCAGCGTCATTATCGACGGACGCATTGCCGATATCTGTCAAACTGGCTTTATTGAAGGAACTCTACTCATTCCGGTTTTTGTCCTCGAAGAACTGCAACACATCGCTGATTCGGCTGATTTATTGAAAAGAACGCGTGGTCGCCGAGGATTGGATATCCTCAAGCGTATTCAAACTGATTTAGATTTACCTGTACAAATCGATGAACGAGATTTCGATGATATCAGCGAGGTTGACTCTAAGCTGATAAAATTAGCTCAACTAGTTAATGGAAAAATCATCACAAATGATTATAATCTAAACAAAGTGGCAGATTTACAGGGCATTCCCGTACTCAATATCAACGAACTAGCCAATGCACTAAAACCAGTTGTTATCCCTGGCGAAACTATGGTTGTCAACGTTGTCAAAGACGGTAAGGAACAAGGTCAAGGCGTTGCTTACCTTGATGACGGTACTATGATTGTCGTCGAAGGAGGTAGAAAACATATCAATTCTACCATTCAAGTTTTGGTCACTTCCGTCTTACAGACGGCTGCTGGTCGGATGATTTTCGCTAAACCTAAAATGTAATAATGACAAAAGAGCTGTGGCAAACGTCGCAGCTCTTTTATCTAATATGAAAGGATGATGTTATTGACTACCGCCATTATTCTTGCCGCTGGACAAGGACGTCGTATGCAAGCCTCTTGCAACAAATTACTACTTCCCCTTCAAGAACAACCTATTCTCGTACATACCTTACTTCAACTCTCTCAAGCTCCACTTATCGATGATTTTATCCTCGTTTTGGCTCAAAAAGATATTGAATACATCACGGAACTTCTTCTCCCTCTACAAAACAAAATTAAACCCTATCAAATAGTCTTAGGAGGAAAAGAACGCCAAGATTCAGTAGCTAATGCTTTATCAGCACTACAAGAGCGCTCAGATACGGATATCCTACTCATTCACGATGCTGCCCGCCCTTTTGTCGCCCCAGAGCTAATCTCCGATATAATAAAAGCTACTGAAAAATACGAGGCAGCTATCCCAGCCCTACCAGCCATTGACACCATTAAACAGGTATCGGATGATTTATTTATTACCACTACCATCCCCCGCGCTTCTATCTATTTAGCACAAACACCACAAGGGTTTAAAAAAGGCTTACTCTGTCAAGCTTATGCTCAGGCGAAAAAAGATAATTTTCTGGGCACTGATGATGCCTCTTTAGTAGAGCGCTTACATCATCCGGTAAAGATTATCCCTGGCAGAATACAAAATATCAAATTGACTCAACCTGCTGACCTACAAAAAGCAGAATTCATCCTCTCGCAAGCACAAGCAGTCTTTGCACATACTAATACTACTACAAAGAAAGGAAGACCACAAAGGATGCAAATGCAAGTTGGTACTGGTTACGATGTTCATCGCCTCGTAGCCGGGCGAAAATTAATCATTGGCGGTGTTAATATTCCTTATGAATACGGTCTTCTTGGCCACTCCGATGCTGACGTACTCTTACACGCCATTTCTGACGCCCTACTAGGGGCTTCTTCCCTAGGCGATATTGGCAAATACTTTCCCGATACTGATGAGCGCTTCAAGAACATTTCCAGTCTTTTGCTCTTAAAGGAAGTTGGTAAACTTTTAAGTAAAAATCATTTCCGCATAAATAATATTGACAGTACCATCATCGCTCAAAAGCCAAAACTAGCTTCCTATATTCCTAAAATGCGCCAAAATATTGCCGTCGCGCTCTCGCTTTCTCTCGAACAAGTAAATGTCAAAGCAACAACAGAGGAGGGGCTTGGTTTTACTGGTGAAGGAAAAGGCATTGCCGCCCAAGCTGCCGTTCTATTAGAAAAAAATGCCCAACCTACTAGGGCAGATATCTAATGCGCTAATTGTCTAATAATAATTTTTCTGTTACAATAAAAAGATAATATTTTGGAGGGATTTATTTATGGATGTACGAGTTCGCTTTGCCCCAAGCCCTACTGGGCCATTCCATATTGGAGGTGCTCGTTCGGCTCTCTTTAACTGGCTTTTCGCTAAAAAATATCCTAATAGTAAATTTGTTTTACGCATAGAAGATACTGATAGAGTTCGCTCTAGCAAGGAATCAGAAGAAAATATCAAAGCTGCTTTAAAATGGCTTGGCTTAGATTGGAACGAAGGTGTCGATGTTGGTGGTGATTATGGCCCTTACCACCAGATGGAACGCCTCGATATTTACAGAAAACTAGCCCAAAAGCTAATCGATGAAGGGAAAGCCTATTATTGCTACTGCACGCCAGAAGAAATTGCGGCTGAAAGAGAAGCCCTTCTACGTGAAAATAAAATGCCCATTTATCAGGGACACTGTCGTCATCTGACCCCAGAACAAATTGCCAAATACGAAGCAGAAGGTCGAAAACCAACTGTTCGCTTCCGCACACCGCTCAATCAAACAGTCGAATTTGAAGATATGGTACGCGGTCATATGTCCTTTGACTCGAATGGGATTGGTGATTTTGTCATTATGAAGGCAGACGGTATTCCAGTTTACAATTTTGCCGTTGTAGTAGATGATGCCCTCATGAAAATCACCCATGTCATCCGCGCAGAAGAACACCTATCTAATACTCCGCGTCAAGTAGTTTTGTATCAGGCTCTCAATTTCTCCTTGCCGACTTTTGCCCACATTTCCCTTATCCTTGGCAAAGACCATACTAAAATGAGTAAGCGCCACGGTGCTACTTCGGTCGCTCAATACAAAGACCTTGGTTACTTACCAGAGGCATTGGTAAATTTCTTAGCCTTACTCGGCTGGTCCAGTCAAGAAGAAAAGGAAATATTCTCTTTACCTGAACTCATAGAATCTTTTTCCATGGACCATGTCGCCAAAAATCCAGCTGTTTTTGATATCGATAAATTGAACTGGATTAATGCGCAATATATGAAAAAATTATCCAATCATCAAATAACTGTCATGGCCATACCACATCTCGTGGAAGCCAAATATATAGATGGCACTTTGTCTCGCGAGCAAATGGATAAATTGTTGCGGTTTACGGAAATCATTCGCGACCACCTCAGCTACGCAGCCCAATACTTAGATTATGCGCCACTCTTCTTTGATGATAAACCGATTATCAGCGGAGAAGAAGCTATCGCCGTAATGCAAGAAGAAACTGTTCCGTCCGTAATAGAAGCCTTTAAAACCGCCCTGCAAGCCTTAGATATTGTCGATGCTGCGCACATTCAACCAATATTTAAACAGATTACTAAATCACTCAAAGTGAAAGGCAAAGCTGTCTACATGCCGCTTCGCTTGGCCATCACTGGCCAAATGCACGGCCCTGATTTGGCTGGTATAGTGGAGGTTGTCGGCACAGAGCGCGTCTTACAGCGTATCGCCCATAGCCTGGCTTCTCTTCCAGCAAGCAATTAATAAAAAATAAATTTAAAATTATAGAAAGGTGGTGAGCGGTATACCGAGGGTATAACCGCAATTATGAGTATATTTCACACGCTAAAAAAAGATATCCGTATCGTCTTTGAACGAGACCCAGCAGCAAAAAATGTAGTGGAAGTTTTACTCTGTTATCCTGGCTTACATGCGATATGGGCATACCGTCTCGCCCATATTTTCTATAAACATCGCCAATTCGTCATTGCCCGCCTTATTTCCCATATTGCCCGTTTTTTAACTGGTATAGAAATTCATCCCGGCGCAAAAATTGGCCCAGGCCTCTTTATCGACCACGGAAGTGGTATCGTCATCGGTGAAACTGCCGAACTAGGAAAAAATGTAACCCTCTATCAAGGAGTTACCTTAGGTGGCACTGGAAAAGAAAAAGGTAAGCGACACCCTACCTTAGGTGACAATGTTGTCGTCTCCTGTGGGGCTAAGGTCTTGGGCTCCTTTCGTGTTGGCAACCATGCCAAAATTGGCGCTGGCTCCGTGGTTTTAAAAGAAGTTCCTGATTATGCGACCGTCGTTGGTATTCCAGGTCGCGTTGTCATGATGAAGGGAAACCGCGTCAATCAGGCCAAAAAAAATGTCGTGAAAACAGAAATTCAAGAAGAATGCGATGTCGATTTAGCACATAATAAATTGCCCGACCCAGAACTAGAAATGATAAAAAAATTGACTGCTCGTCTAGATGAATTAGAAAAAAAGCTGTCCAATATAGAAGGGAAGGATGCAAATGTTAGTAGTTTATAATACCTTAACGAAAAAAAAGGAAGAATTTAAACCAGTTGTTCCTGGTGAAGTCAGCATCTATGTTTGTGGTATCACACCTTATAATGACCCGCACATCGGCAATGCCCGCCCCTTTGTCACTTGGGACGTCATTCGGCGTTTCTTCCAAAGACTCGGTTACAAAGTAAAATATATTCAAAATTTTACTGATATTGACGACAAAATTATCAATGCTGCCAATGCTCAAAACCTCACTTGGAAAGATATCTCCAACAAATACATCGACGGTTACTTTGAAGTTATGGATAAATTACATGTCCAGCACGCTGATGTCTATCCGCGCGTTTCTGGTACCATTAAAGAAATCATTGAAATGGTGCAAGGACTAGTAAATGATGGTTACGCCTATGTTGTAGATGGTGGTGATGTTTATTTCAGTGTCGAAAAATTCCCCGAATACGGCAAATTGAGTGGCCGAAAATTAGAAGATATGCAAGCCGGCGCACGTGTGCAAATCAATAGTCAAAAACGCCATCCTATGGATTTTGCCTTGTGGAAAGCCGCTAAACCAGGAGAACCATTTTGGGAAAGCCCATGGGGACAGGGCCGTCCTGGTTGGCACATCGAATGTTCTGCCATGTCCTTAAAATATCTCGGCCAAAAATTTGATTTTCACGGCGGTGGTTCCGATTTAATCTTCCCACACCACGAAAATGAAATTGCCCAATCACAGGCTTTTTGCCATGATACGCATTCCTTTGCTCAATATTGGGTACACAATGGTTTTATCACCATCAACGAAGAAAAAATGAGTAAATCCCTCAATAATTTCTTCACAGTAAAAGATATTCTCAAAAAATATCCAGCTGAAACGCTCCGCTATTTCCTTGTCGCTACCCATTACCGCAGTCCGCTTGATTTCAGCGCAGCGCGCTTACAAGAAGCGCAAGCTAGTTTGCAGCGCTTAAAAAATGCGAAAGCTTGCCTCACCGACTTAGCCGATTTAGCTCAAGACGAGGCAATTAATGAACAATACATTATCGATATTAATAATGATGTGCAACAATTAAGTGATAACTTCTACACTGCCATGAAGGATGATTTTAACACTGCTTTAGCTCTTTCTTATATGTTTGAATTAGCTAAAAAAATAAATATTTATTATCAGCATGTCCAAAACAAAGATTATAAATTCGACCGCGACACCGTAGAGTCCATAAAAGCGGTCTATGATGACATGGCCTTCATTCTCGGTATTTTAGAAAATTATGCTACTGAAGAAACAGAAAATGACGATTTAACCGAAAAATTGATGAATATAATTATCAATATTCGACAAAACGCCCGTCAAGAGAAAAATTGGCCTCTCGCTGACCATATCCGCGATGAACTTAAGGCCATTGGCCTCATTATCGAAGATACTACTAATGGTGTTAAATGGCGCAAAGAATAAACTTCCAGCATTATCAACGGCTGTGTAAAAATATGTTTGCCCTAGACGCAACTGGACATTTAAACGAACGATATACAGAAACCGTGCCCACTGAATTACCCTCTCTAGTACTAGCATATGTGGGAGATGCCTATTTTCACCTCTTTGTCCGCACGCGTTTATTATCTTTTGAAAAAAATAAAGTCCGCATTTTAAACGATTTCAGCGCAAAGATAGTTTCCGCTCCAGCACAAGCTAGAGCTTATCAATATCTAGCGCCACAACTTTCTTTAGAAGAAGGTAAGATTTATCATCGTGCTTTTCGAGCCAAATCTCACCCGCCACGCACTTCTACCGTCACTATTGCTGAATATCATAGCAGTACTGGTTTTGAAGCAATTCTTGGCTACTTATATCTAAGGAAAGAATTTAGGCGCTTAGAAGAGCTTTGCGAGCAATCTTTTCAATTTATCGTTAAAGACCTTTTTCAGCCCAGACCTACCAAAAACAACAAAAAATAAATTAAATATGAACAGAGTAAACGATTGTGCGTCAAGTGTCCACTGAACGGGGAGTTGTCATTGGAACGAAAAACTATAAGTTTGCGGTACAATCGTTGCATCCCGCTGTTACATAATGAGATGTATCTCAATATGTAAAAAGGCAGGATAGAATTGAGGTGCATTCAATGTATAAATCCATACATTTTCTCATTATTTCCGCTTTATTTATTGCTATTACAGTTATCTTTACCCACTTTTTGGCCATCCAAACGATGTTTTTACGCATCAGCTTTGCTTGCATTCCACTGGCGATATACGCTACCATCTTTGGGCCATGGTATGCTGGCCTCATTGCTGTTATCGCTGATATCATGGGTTCTTTTTTCTTTCCTGCTGGTCCGTTTTTCCCTGGCTTTACGCTTAGTGCTTTTTTATCGGCTTTTATTTACGGTTTCTTTTTTCACCACAAACCGATTACTGTCAAAAATACTTGCCTCGCGTTTGCTTTAGTCTGTATTTTCGTCAATATCGGTTTAAACACACTGTGGTTAGCAATTTTATACAATAAAGCCGTGCACATTTTCTTTTTTAGCCGTTTTATTAAAGAAATTCTCACTTTGCCAATTCATATCTTTATCTTCTATAAAGTATATAAAGCACTCTTCCCATATATAAAAAAGACAAACTTTATGAGCCCCAAAAGCTAAGTTAAAAATAGGTCGAAGCAACTGCTTCGACCTATTTTTATTTGCTATTTATTTTTTAATTATATCATTTACCGGTACGGCCACGTTTTGTCAATGGAATATGTTGAGCGCAAAGTGGGCAATTTTCCGGTCTATAAGCCTGAATATCCAAAGTCAAAAGAGCTTTATACGGAATACCAGAAAAATCAACTTTTCCAGCACTTCTATCTACTAAAATTCCAATTCCTACAGGCACAGCTCCAGCAGTGCGCACAACATCAATTACTTCTCGAACAGAGCCACCGGTAGTTACTATATCTTCTACGATAAGGACACGTTCTCCAGCGTGCAAGGTAAAACCGCGTCGAAAAGCCATTTTACCATCTACGCGTTCGGTAAAAATCGCTCTTGTCCCCAAAGCCTTTCCCACTTCATGGGCCAAAATTATGCCTCCAGTCATCGGACCAACAACCGTTTCCACCCCTTGACCAGAAAAATATTCTGCCAGAGATTGACACAATTTTTCCGTATATCTCGGCCTCTGTAAAACATTGAATTTTTCCACATACATAGGACTGTGCAAACCAGAAGTCAACAAAAAATGCCCTTCCATTATCGCTCCAGTTTGTTTTAACAAATCTTTCACTGCTTCTTCTGTAATCATATATATACTACCAACTTGAATGATAAAAAGAATGGCTAAAAACATCACCTTTTTCCTTCAACATTCAAAAGTGATAGACTATCCACCTTTCTTCAATTATATTTACTAATTTATAATATTTCATCTATTTATAATAATGTTAATTAAATATCAATACCCGTAACTTCTCCCAACCAATGCATAGCATCATCTGGTGAATTTTCTTTGTCTTGAGCATTTATAGCTTGCAAAATATCTTTAGCTGCTTGTGCTGGATTATCCGCTTGATAAATAGGACGACCAACCACTAAGTAATTAGCACCATTTTGCACTGCCACTTCCGGTGTAGCTATGCGTTTTTGGTCATCCTTCGCCATACCAGCTGGTCTGATACCTGGTGTTACGATCAAAAAATCATCACCACAGGCCTTTCTAATAGCAGCAGCCTCTTGCGGGGACGCTACAACTCCATCTAGACCGGCCTTCTGTGCCAACTGGGCAAAATGTACAACCTGTTCTTGCATGGAGCGAATCATCCCTAGTTCTTCCCATTCGTGCTGATTCATACTTGTTAGAACAGTAATCGCCACTATTTTCGGCGGATTAATACCTTTTTCTCGTGCCGCTTTTTTCATCGCCGTTACGGCATCGTGCATCATCGTATAACCACCGATGGCATGTACGTCGACCATATCTACGCCCATATTCATAAGGGAAACTAATCCTTCTGCTACTGTATGCGGTATATCATGCAATTTCAAATCGACAAAAATTTTTTTCTTTCTATTTTTTAAATAAGTAATCACTTCTGGGCCCAAGGCATAAAACAACTGCATGCCAACCTTATAATAGACGACATTATCCTCCAATGTCCCCACTAAACGCTTAACTTCCTCCATCGTTCTAACATCTAATGCCACAATCAGATTTTTATTTTCCATTTTACAACCCCACCAATTACTTTATTCTACCAAGCACATATACCCCAATAATCAAAAAGCCTCCTCTTACCAAAACATGGCAAAAGGAGGCTAATAGTCAAACTTCCACTATCCCCCTTTCAACCTCACAGGATTAAATTAAAGGGCTTTCTAATTTCATTTTACTGTATTTCTTTAAGATGATAACATACTATATTTTATTTGTCAAACAAAAAAGAGACTACACAACTAGTAGTCTCTCAATAGTTAAAATGGTGGCTCACCCGAGATTCGAACTCGGGACACCCTGATTAAAAGTCAGGT
>JAHHSQ010000006.1 GCA_020025135.1 Pectinatus sp. | reverse complement strand
CAATTATCCGGAAAAGAAAAAATTTTATAAAAATTTTTTCGGGGGCAAAATAGCAATTAAATGGAGAAAAAATTTAACAATTAAAAATGCTCAAACAAGCGCATTTTTCTAGTAAGAGAAGATAAAAGTTTATCATAAATAAAAATTATAGCTATTAAATAAGCAATAAAATTTACTCATATTGTTATTGAAAAAATAGTCAATATTTTCTTGCTATTTATAAATTGACCGTGTATAATCTGAAACATAAATTAATATTAATATAAATAAAATTTATTGTTGAAGGGATGAGTTTATCTTGAAGCGGCTCAATATTATGCAGAACCTCGGCAAATATATTTTTGTGGCGATGGTGTTAGGTGTAGTTGCCGGTTTGACCATGGGTTCTTCAGCGAAGATGTTTGCTCCTGTCGGCGATTTGTTTATGCAATTGATTAAGATGGTAGTTATGCCGATGATTTTCTTCTCTATTATTGGTGGAGCGGCTTCTCTAGGTGGTTCCAAATCAGCTGGCAAAATTGGTTTGGTGACATTTGTTTATTATACGATAACGACCGTATTAGCTGCAGCGATGGGACTTTTATTTGGTGAAGTATTTAAACCAGGAGTTGGCATCAGCTTGGCGGCTTTAGGGGGAGCGCAGAATGCAGCTCAATATGCTAGCAAGGGCGCTTTACCTGGTTTTTGGGAAACCATTATTGGCTTTGTACCAATGAATCCTTTTGCTGCCTTAGTAAATGGCAATATTTTACAGGTCATCGTTTTCTCCCTTTTCCTCGGCTTTGCTATTGCTGCTTTGCCAGAAAAGAGAAGAGAATATCTATTGAACTTATTTAATAATTTAACAGAAGCAACTATTGGCATTATGAATATCGTCATGTGCTTTGCTCCGATTGGTGTTTTCGGTTTGATGGCCGGTTCGATTGGGACATTTGGTGCTGATATCTTAGTGAAATTGCTCTACTTATTAGGATTATATATCGTGGTTCTCTTGATTCAAAATTATGGTGTCATTGGCGGTAGCGTGGCTTTGTTTGCTAAGAATGTCAGCTATGTGCAGTTCTTCAAAAATATGCAGAAAGTACAACTTTTTGCTTTTACCACGGCTTCTTCTATGGCAGCATTGCCTCTCAATATGAAAACGGCAACGGAAGATTTGCACGTTTCTAAGGAAATGACTTCCTTCGCTTTGCCTTTGGGTGCAACCATTAATATGAACGGTAATGCCGCTTACTATGCCATCGCTGCTTCTTTCTTTGCCCAGATGTTTGGCATCCATTTGACAATGGCTCAATATATTGCTATTTGCTTTACAGCTACTATTGGTGCAGTTGGGCAAGCAGGGGTTCCTGGTCCGACATTGTTGGTTGTAGCAGTATTGATGGCGGCGCACATTCCTATTGAAGCCTTGCCAATTTTGTTTGGTGTAGATAGAATTTTTGATATGTTGCGCACAGCTGTCAATATCACTGGAGATACTGCTTGCGCTACTATTGTTGATAGATTCCGTACTAAAGACGAAGATATGTTAGAAGAACTCGATGCCGAAGCAGAAATGGCTTCCGCTCAGATGGCTAAGAAACCGACAGAAAGTGTAGAAATTTAATATTTTCTTTTAGTAATATTATGAGAGGTTAGAGTGTGTTAAGCATCCTAACCTCTTTTGTTGTTATAATTATTTCCAGAAAAAACTTTTTATAAAGCGGGGCTATTGTAAACCTAAAATAATATAAATAGGTTGACAATAGCCCCGCTTTATATTATCCTAAAGAAAATATCATTTTTAAAAGAGGGTTTGTATGGAGAATTATACCTTGAAAACTAAACAACATTTGCGCACTAAGGATATTGCCCTGTGCGGCTTGTTTACAGCTTTAATTATTGTTGGTTCCTTTATTCGTATACCAGTGCCAGTAGTACCTTTTACCTTGCAATTACTTTTTACTACCTTGGCTGGTGTTTTATTGGGGGCTAGATTGGGGACATTGAGTGTCCTTTTGTACTTATTTTTAGGTTTACTTGGTGTACCTGTATTTACAGAAGGGGGCGGATTTAGTTATATTTTTCAACCAACTTTTGGCTATCTAATCGGCTTTGCTGTCGGCTGTTGGTTGACTGGTACTATTGTCGGTTCTCGTCATAATCCGTCGTATTTGCGCCTGCTTTTGGCCAATTTTGCGGGTATGGCCGTTGTCTACCTGTTCGGCGTGGTGTATTGTTATTTTATTGTCAACTTTTATTTAGTAGGCAAGGCTATGTCACTTTGGAATGTCATTTGGTATGGTTTTTGCTTGCCGGTACCGGGAGATATTTTCTTGTGTTTCCTAACCGCAGCACTTTGTAAACGCTTGATTCCGCGTTTGGCTAAATATCGTTAAATTAAGGAAAGAAGGATAATATGTCTAGTCATTATGAGTTATTAAAAAAACGAGTTTTAACTGGTGGGACATTGGAAATGGCAGAGGCGGAGTATTTGACCACTGTGCCCTTAGAGGAGTTGACTGCTGGAGCTAGAGAAATAAGAGAGAAGTTTTGTCAGAATAAATTTGACATTTGTAGTATTATCAATGCCAAAAGTGGGCATTGTTCCGAAGATTGTAAGTATTGTGCCCAATCAGCCCATTATTGTACAACTATTAAGCATTATGACCTTGCTTCTGAGAAAACTATTATGGAAGAGGCCAAGCGCAATGCCGAAGCAGGTATGCTGCGTTTTTCTTTGGTTACTTCTGGAAAAAGATTGCCCTTAGAGGAAGTGGAAGCCTTGGCACGTATTGCTGAAAAAATAGAGGCTACCTTACCCATAAAGGTTTGTGTATCTTTTGGTTTGCTCTCAGAAGAGGGATATCGCATTCTCTATAAGCATGGGATACGGCGTATTCACAATAATTTAGAAACGTCGGAGCACTATTTCCCCTCGGTTTGTACGACCCATACTTTTGCTGAAAAAATAGCAGCAATTAGGGCTGCTCAACGTGTGGGGATGGAGGTTTGCAGTGGTGGTATTATGGGCCTAGGCGAGAGTATGCACGACCGTATAGAAATGGCGTTTACTTTACGTGAATTAGGGATAAAATCTGTACCCCTCAATATCTTAAATCCGATAGAAAATACACCATATGCAAATAATATGCCCCTTTCAGAACAGGAAATATGTCGCATTATTGCAATATATCGCTTTATCTTGCCAGATGCTTTTTTACGGTTGGCCGGTGGTAGGGGACTTTTAATGGATAAGGGAGAAGCTTGTTTTCAAGCCGGAGCCAATGCCGCTATTTCTGGAGATATGTTGACCACAGCGGGGATTACAGCTGCTACAGATTTGGCTATGTTAAAGAGATTAAACTTTAAGGTGGGTAGATTTTCATGATGGAGAAAAAGGCACTTTTTGTTGTCGGTACGGGAACAGATGTGGGTAAGACATATATTACAGCGCTTTTGGTAAAAAAATGTCGTGAGCAAAAATATGACTGCGGGTACTATAAAGCGGCAATGAGTGGAGCAAACGATATTGCGCATAGCGATGCGGGTTATGTCAATAAAGTGGCCAGTATCGGTCAAGAGGAGCAAACCTTGGTTAGCTATTTTTATCATACCGCGGTTTCGCCCCATCTGGCAGCTCGCTTAGAAGGTCATCCTTTAGAAATGGCACAGGTAAAGAGGGATTTTGCCAATGTGCAAGAGCGCTATCCATATGTCATCATGGAAGGTAGTGGTGGAATTCTTTGTCCCTTGCGTTATGATACCGAAGCCAAGATATTTTTAACTGATGTCATTCAGGAGTTGAAGCTACCGGTAGTAGTCGTCGGTAAGGCTGGCCTCGGGAGCATTAATGCGGTTGGTTTGACCATTCACTATTTACATGCACAAAATATTCCTGTGCGGGGTATTATTCTAAATGATTATATGCCTAGTGTTTTAGATGACGATAATGTGCAAATGATAGAACAGTTGACAGGAGAAAAGGTTTTAGCATTGGTGGCAAAAGGAGCCAATGATATTGAGATAGATTTAAAAAAGCTTTGGCCAGATGCCAGAAAGAGTGATGGAAATGGGGCAAGATGACAAGAAACGGGATGAGGAAATGCAACTAGCGCAGGAAGATTTACGCTATATTTGGCATCCTTGTTCGCAGATGAAGGATTATGAGACATATCCGCCGATTGTGATAGATAGAGGCAAAGGTGCCTATCTGTACAGCGTGTCGGGAAAAGAATACATAGATATAATTAGTTCTTGGTGGTGCAATCTACTCGGGCATTGTAATCCGCAAATTATGGCAGCTATTAGCAAACAGTTGGCGGAATTAGAACATGTTATTTTTGCCGACTTTTCTCATCGTCCAGCGATAGAATTATGTGCTCGTTTGAGCGAGGTGATACCGCCCCGCTTGAAAAAATTCAATTTTGCTGATAATGGCTCGGCTTCAGTAGAATGTGCCTTAAAGATGGCCTTTCAATATTGCTATCAGACAGGTAGGCAGAAAAAACAAAAGTTCATGTGTCTGACTGGTAGCTATCACGGAGAAACTATCGGTGCTCTATCCGTTGGCAGTATGGACATTTTTGCCAAAATTTATCAGCCCATGTTAATGTCAGCTATTCACGTGGAAGCGCCAGATTGTTATCGGTGTCCTTACCAAGAGGATAGGGAACATTGTCAGTGTCAATGTTTCCAGAAGATGGAAGAAGCTTTTTCGAAATATGGGGCAGAAACGGCTGCTATCATAGTTGAACCACTTCTGCAAGGCAGTGCGGGGATGCGTATTTATCCAGCATTATATTTGAAAAAATTGCGTGATTTGTGCGATGCCTATGATGTGTTATTGATTGCCGATGAAATTGCGACTGGTTTTGGGCGGACGGGGACGATGTTTGCCTGTGAACAGGCGGATATATCGCCAGATATCATGTGCGTTTCTAAGGGCCTTACTGGCGGTTATTTGCCGATGTCGATAACTATCACCACCGAAGAAATATATCAGGCTTTTTATGCAGAATATCGAGAAAAGCGAGCTTTTTTACACAGCCATACATACAGTGGCAATCCACTAGGATGTGTAGCCGCTTTAGCGGTACAAAACATCTTTCGAAGTGAGCATATTTTAGAGAGAGCGGGGCAAACCGCACAGTATTTGCACCAAGCTTTGCTGGATGCCTTAGGGGATTATCGTTATACAGGAGAAATTAGACATATCGGTCTGATAAATGCTCTCGAATTGGTGGAAGATAAAAGAGAAAAACGGCCTTTTGCTGCCCAACGTCGTCTCGGTTATGCTATTTATCGAGAAGCATTGAAGAATGGGTTGCTCTTGCGTCCGCTAGGTGATGTATTGTATTTTAACCCTCCTTTGAATATTGATAGAAGAACCTTGGATAAGGCAATTTATATTATGAAGCAATCTATAAGAACAGTTTTAGGATAAAAAATAGGTATTCCCAAACTTGGGAATACCTATTTTTATTTATAATATTATGAACTTATTATACGGAAAGAATACAATTATGTGTACTGTCATGAGGCAATAAAGAGGCAGCTTCGCGGTCGACAATGATAACAACATCTTGATGTAATTGTAAAATCGAGGCTGGGGCTTTAGGGGTAATGCCACCGTAAATAGTTTTGTAAATTGCTTCGGCCTTATTCTTGCCATTGGCTAAGAGAATGATTTTTTTCGCTAACATGATGGTGCGAATTCCCATACTGATGGCGTATTTGGGTACAGCCTCTACACTGCTGAAAAAACGCGAATTGGCCGCGATTGTTTCGTTGTCTAGTTTTACCTTATGTGTGGTGGCCTCGAATTTAACATCCGGCTCGTTAAACCCGATGTGGGCATTATTGCCGATGCCCAATATCTGCAAATCTATACCTCCCATAGAGGTGATTAAATTGTCATAGTGGCGACATTCTGCTTCTAAATCTGCAGCGCATCCGTTGGGAATAAAGACATTTTCTGGTTTTATATTGATGGAATTAAAGAGATTTTCGTACATGAAATAGTGATAGGAATGGACATCGTTGCGATTGATGCCGATATATTCATCCAAATTAAAACTGATAGCTTCGGAAAAATCTAAACCGATAGTACGGTGAATATCGATGAGATTGTGATAGAGGCCAATCGGTGTACTACCAGTGGCTAAACCTAGAACGCTCTTTGGTTTTAAGTATAATTGTCCGGCGACTAGACGGGCAGCCATGGTACTCATGGCCTTGTAATCTTCGGTGATGATAATCCGCATAAACATATCTCCTCTATTTGATAAAATTTAAGGTTAGCTTTATTCGATGATAAATTTAGGGTGTTTGGGGCGTTTGACGATGATAAAAGGGCTTTGGGGAGAAACAGAAGTAGGATGGGAAGACTTTTTGATTTTTTCTTTATCTTTTACTTGTTTGTCAGGGTGTTTTGGAGTAGTAGATTTAGGTGGCAAATTAGCGACATGGATGGGGGCGACATGGCCATTTACGATATGTTTACCCGTGATAAAAAATTTTTTCCAGTAAACATTGTCCAATTTATCTACGCGGATGCCACGGCTACTAGAGGCATGGATAAAGGAGCCATCGCCCAGATAGATGCCACAATGGCTAATTCCCTCACCATCCGTGGCAAAGAAAACTAAATCGCCAGTGGATAATTGGGGTACAGCCTTTTTTTCTCCTAAATCATACTGAATATCGGCAGTGCGAGGCAATGTAATGTCGTGCTTTTTAAAAACATATTCTACAAAACCAGAACAGTCAAAACCCTGTGGGGTAGTGCCACCGTATACATAAGGTACTCCTAGATACTGGCGGGCAGTATTGATTAATCCTGGAATGATATGTGGCGAAACAAAAGGTTTACTTTCTGGAGCATTGGCTTCTCGCAAGCGGGTGATGCGCTGTAACATAGCGAGATGTTTAGTTTCAGCAGAGGTGGGCTTGGTGGAGATTTTTTTGGGGGGAGATGAAATTTTTATTTTATTGGTTGTTTTAGTTGGTGAAATTTTTGTTTTGTCATTAGCTAATTGGGTATTTTTAGAAAGATGGTTGGTATTTAAAGGAGTTTTCAGTTGTGTAGTTTTGGGTGGACTTTTTATTGGTTGCGGCGTAATAACTTTGTCTCCTTCTAGAAGATGCCAGACAGTTCGGTCTGTTTTTCCTGTGGCAGGTAAATTGTTTTGCTTTTGAAATTGACAGAGTGCTTGTTCGGTTGCTTGATTGAATAAACCGGTAACCTTTAAGGAAAAACCGTGTTCAATGAGCATTTGTTGTAATACCTTTACTTCGTACCCTACATCATTGCGACTGAGTAGGGGAGCGGCATGAGAAACTGGAGAAAAGGAGCAGAAAAACAAGAAAAATAAAATTAGATAAGACCGAATTTTCACGACAAGGCACCTCTATTCCGAAATATGGGCAATATGTTGCAGACATTGATTGATGAGAGTGACGACATGTTGGTCGTCTAGCGAATACCAGACTTCTTTTCCCAGACGTCTGTATTTTACTAAACGCGCGTGACGCAGAAGACTTAGTTGGTGAGATATGGCCGAGTGTGTCATTTGTAATGTGGCCGCAATATCACAGACGCACATTTCGTGTTTACTTAAAGAAATCAGTATTTTGAGGCGAGTAGGGTCACTGAGTAATTTAAAAGTACTGGCCATATTATTGAGATAATCAGTATTGGAAAGAATTTTTTGTGCATCTTTGACATTGGCATCATGAATGTGGCAGACAGCACAAGTCAAAGGCATTTTATCAGGGCTTTTTTGCAAAATATCACCTCGAAAATTTGCTTTTTAATTGGCAAATTTTATAATAGTATAGAAGGAAGAATTGCCACTAGAATGAGCAATATAAATTATATTTTTAGGTAGCCTATTTTTAGAGAATAGAAGGCATTTTAAGCCTACAACAAACAATTATATTATAACATCAAGCGGTAATAACTGCATATTTTCCAATGGAAAATTTATCTCAGCTACAGTCTTTGAGGCGGTATTTCAGGAGGAAAAATCTATTTAAAAATATGTTAGGCAAAGTATAAATTGGCGAAGGAGTGACAGCATTGATTATCTTGGCTTCTAAATCACCGCGTCGAAAGGAGCTTTTGGAGCAGATTGGTTGGCAATTTGTTGTTGCGGACAGTTTGGCAGAAGAATTGACGGGGGAGCTTCCACCACAAGAATTGGTAGTGGAAAATGCTCGTCGGAAGGCCACAACTATTGCTTTACAACATCCGGAAGCATTGGTTATTGGCGCAGATACAGTGGTCGCCTTGAAGGGAAAAATTTTTGGCAAGCCCCATAATCGCCAGATGGCGAAAGAGATGCTAGTTAGCTTATCTGGGCAGGAACATTCTGTTTTTACTGGTGTGGCTGTTTCCTATTGGGGACAATTTTTGAGTAAGGACGTGGAAACAAAAGTTACTTTTGCAGCGCTGACAGAAAAAGATATAGAAGATTATTTGAACAGTGGCGAGCCATTTGGTAAAGCAGGAGCTTATGCTATCCAAGGGCGAGGGGCTGTTTTTGTGACGAAAATCAGTGGTTCATACAGCAATGTCGTTGGTCTACCACTTTATGAGTTGAACTGCTTGGCAAAGCAATTGTGTTATCCATTCTAAATAGAAGCTACATAAAAAATTGAAAAGGGGGCGAATTTTAGCAGTGTCAGATGGAGAAAAACAGGTGGAAGAAGAAATTTCTACCTGCCCTTATTGGAGTAGTTTACCAGCACAAATTGGTAATTTTTCATTGCAACTTTTAGAGGGCAAAGTGGCGGATAGAATTCCAATCTTTTCTTATACAAATGGAGCGATGCACCGTCGCGTGCTGGCTTATTATCATGAAGAAACAATGGAATACAAACTACAATTGAGTATTGGCTTGTTGGATTTTTGTGTAATTGAATTTATCAAGGAAAAGTTGGCAGATTTTACCTCTGTTCTGCAGGAAAGATTGTTTTCTTTGTTAGATGGTCTAGAGCATTTTCAACCAGCACAAATCAGTGTGATTTTGCGACACAAGGGAATTTTAGAGTGGCAGTATGAAGAGCTGTTGCCACCGACGATGTTTGGTTTTCAGCTTTTTATCACGCCTCATACACCGCAACGCATTATCAATGGCTCGTATATTATTTTTGACTATAGTGATTTTGCTAGTCATAGCAATTTTGTCATCTATTACAATGTTTATAGAGATGAATTTTTTGCCGAAAAACGCTTTCATGATATACCAGAGATAAGTTATCTTTTTGATGCGTCGGATTTAGCTACCTTGACAGAAAAAATTACCGCCTATTTACCGATAGAGTTACAAAAATTGCGCGCACGTATTGAGGCAGAGGCATAAAAAAAGGCTTGGAATTATTCCAAGCCCTTTTTTAAAGGAATATATTTTATTCTTTGGCATCAATTCTGTGCTTTAACCAAGGAATAGTTACAAACATGATTACTGTGAGAACACTGGTACAGATACCGATATTCATAAATACATGAGTGTATACTGGCAAAGTTTCGAGTGGGTCAACGATATTACTTGGCACGGAGGTAAATTGAGCAACCCAGCCCCCTAAGACGGCGGCAATGGAAGAAGTGAGGAACCATGCCCCCATCAAGAAGCCAAGCACGTTAGGTGGAACTAGCTTAGAAATCATGGATAGTCCCAAACCGCTGATTAAGAGTTCGCCTAGGCTCTGGAAGAGGTAGGAGATAATGAGCCACCAAGCAGAAACTAGGCCATGAGAATCGGCAAAACGACCGGAAATAGCGACAACAAAGAAGCTGATGGCACAGAGTAACATACCGAGAGTAAATTTAGCTGGCATGGATAAATCTGTTCCACGGTCACCAAAGTGATTGTAAAGCCATGCTAAAATCGGACTAGCTATCATTATCCAGAATGGATTGAGAGCTTGGAAAATCTGAGGGTCAGCGATATGTAAACCCAAGACATTTCTATCTACGTTTTTAATAGCGAAGAAGTTCAAAGAAGTTGGCATCTGCTGGTAGAGGGTAAAGAAAGCAATAGCTTCTAAAATGAGAACTAAGGCAACAATCATTTTACCGCGCTGTACGCCCTTGGATTCAAAGATTAATTTAAAGAAAATAAAGAAAACTACTGCACCGATAATACCTAATAACCAATGAGCGACGAGCAGGTGAGTCAACATCCAAGCAGAAGCGATAACCATGATAATGATGCCGGCAATGGTGATGAGGAGCTTAGGAATGGACAGTGGTTCATTACCTGCAGGTGAATCCAGACCTTTTACCAAATGACGGAAGCAGACGAAGTTAAAGACGGCGATAATAAGACCAATAGCACAAATAGCGAAACCAGCGGAAAGACCGTAGCTACCACCGATAATAGGAACTAGAATAGTAGAAATAAAAGAACCAATGTTTACAGACATGTAATACATGGTGAAAGCACTATCTAAGCGTTGAGCATCATTTTCATACAATTTAGACAATAGACTAGCTGGGTTAGCCTTGAAGATACCATTACCGCAGGCGATAATAGCTAAGCTGTAAAAGACGGCCATTTTATTGCTGTGAGCAAAGGCCATAAGAACATAACCGATAGTCAGGGTCACTGTACCAAGAAGGATAGTGCGCTGAGTACCGAGAACTTTGTCCCCGATATAACCACCGATAGATACATAGCCGTAAACCATGGCGCTAAACGCTCCGAAAACGACGAATGATTCCGCATCAGACATCCCTAAACTTTTAACAAAGAAAGAAGCTAGAACTGCTTGCAGGCCATAGTAACCAAAACGCTCCCAAAATTCTAGAAAGAATAACATGCGAAATGCTTTTGATTGATTTACTTTAGTTGCGGGCATCGTGTGTGACACTCTCCTTACTTTTGATTTTATTTTTATGAAAATCGCTGTAGTAAATAAAATGCCACGGCGAAGGATAAAAATATTTAAATTATCCGATATTACAGGAAAGTTTGTTAAATTGAGAAGAAAATATTCTCAATGTTACAAAAAAAACTACTGTATTTATTATACTTGTATTTATAGAAAAATCAATCGTAAAATTTTTAATCATCGCTAAAAAATTGCAATTTTTTGATAATTATATCTATACAACTAGCGGGAAAAACACTGTTAAATAGGGAAAAGTTAACTGCAACAGTAAAAAAATTTCGCCACTTTATAGAAAATAAAAAAAATGTCATTGAGGGGTATTTTTTACCTTTTCGGAGAGAAAAAAAGACAATTTAGCAGAGAAATAGTTGTAAAAATGAACTAACTTAACAGTTAGAATAAAAATTTAAATAAAAAATCCCTCGCATTGCACGAGGGATTTTTATAATTTTAGTTATTAAAATTATTCTACTTTTTCTAAGGCCTTTTTAATTTTTGCCGCTATACCATGCATTTTAGTTGCGGAAACAGCACAAGCAGCAATACGCACGCCAGCTTTTAATGGTACGGCGTAGATTAAATCTTCGTGCAGAGCATCGCATACAGCTGCGGAATTAGTTGATGGAATAGAGAGGAAGAAACCTGCCTTGTAAGGAAGGGCGTTTAGGTCGCAAGCTTTCGCTTCTTCCATGAAGATAGCGCCACGTTTTTTTATCATTTGGTAGAGTGTATCTTGTTCTTGGCGAAATTGCTTAGCTAATTTTTGGTCACGATGAATAGCTATTAAAACCTCCATCGCGCCGTGATTGATGTTAGACCAAGTAGCACGACTAGTATATTTATTGATGTCGGCAAATTCTTGAATAACAGCGGAGGAAGCGGAAAGACCAACCATAGCTCCGCAACGTTGACCGTAAACGGTGTATCCTTTGGACATACTAAAGGCAAAGACGGTTAAAATATTGTCTGGTAGGTTAGAGAAGTTTTTCATGAAACGGCGTGTTTCCGTAGCTTCTCCAGCAAAATCTATATAAGCGACATCGACTAAAAGGGTTATTTTTTTCTGGGTTTTCTTAGCTGCTTCTTTGCAGATGTCTAGAACACCTTGCCAATCGGCATCAGAAAGGCTATAGCCAGTTGGATTGTGAGCGGGTGTATTTAAGATAACTAAAATCGAATCTTGTTTGGAAAGAATTTGGGTGAATTTATTAGAAAAATCGGCTAAGTTAAATTGCTTTTGGGCATCGAAAAGTTCAAATGTTTCTAACTGACGGCCAACTTCGCGACAGAGCATATTGTAAGGGCCCCAATACCAGTTAGCAGTAAGCACACTATCGCCTTGTTCAGTATAATTCCAAATCGTATGATGTAGAGCTCCGGTGCCACCAGCTGTCGCTACAGCAGCGGTGTAACCTTCTGGACGATATTGTCCGAAAACAACATCTGTTACGGCATCTAAATAAGCTGGAACACCAGAAATAGGTGCATATGATATCAAATCGCCTATCGGCAAATTTCTCAAAAGGTGTTCTACAACAGGGATGCAGGCGATAGTGCCGTCATCGTTCATAATGCTGCCGATGGTAGCATTGGTTACTTTGTCACTGCCGTACTTTTTTATTGCTTCCTTACAAGCAGCGCTAGCACCAAAAATAACGTCCTTGGCTAATTTGCCAACAGAATGAGAAGCGGCCATACTTGTGGTCAAGATTTATTCCCCCAATACGAAATATGTAGTGGCTGCTGTTAGTGATAACAGCCTTTCCGAAAAATGGCTCTAACCATTTTCCGCTGGATAGCTAATCCACATACTAATTTGGCGATAATTTTAGCCGAACTTTATCAGCCTTTTTCGGCCTAGATAAAGACAATTGTACACATAAATTGTATAATAGAATATTCAATTTGGCAAGAGAACTTGCCATTAGTACATGATTAATAAAAGGAGCAGAGTGGTTTTTTAATAGTACATAATTAATTAGTAGGAAAATGAAAAATTTTTTAGAGAGATACAGTTGTCAGATGGGAAAAAATATTGCTGTTCTAGAGGTATTTAAGGAAGATAATTTGATTATATTTGTTAAATAATAATATTTTATGACCATTAGAGAAAAGTAGTTTATTCATTATTTTGCGCTAAATTTCTTGTGTTGCGTGGTATTTCTTTGTACTATAATATAATATACGCGATTTTATGAGATAGTGTAGACACTGTTTTCTAGTGGTAATTTATTCTGTTAGCGGTGTAGTTGTTCTTAGTGAAAGATTAAAAAATGAGAACGGAGGATAATTTTGGTACAATTCCAAGTATTAATTGATGGTTTACCTAGAATGAATGCCTTAGGTGCTATCTTCGCGCAAGTGGGTAAGAGAGGACTTACCTTGTTGTTAGAGGGAGATTTAGGAGCAGGAAAAACTGCTTTAACTAAGGCGATTGCCGAGAGTTTGCATTGTACGGCAGCCCATAGCCCCACTTTTAATTTATTGAATATTTATCAGGCAGATACCACCATCTTACACTTTGATTTATACAGATTAAATTGTGAAGACGATTTAGCTGAAATTGGTTTTTATGAATATGCTGATGAAGATGGAGATATTGTTATCATCGAATGGCCAGATAAATTTCCAGAAGCAATGCCAGAGGAGGCTATTAGGGTGAAGATAGAAAAAGTGGGAGAAAGCAAGAGAAATTTGACCATTAGTTTAGTAGGAGAAAAATATCGGGCTATTTTTGAGGAGGTAGAAAGACAATGCCAATCTTGGCGATAGAATCAGCCACTACCGTGTCGAGTGTGGCAGTAGCGGCAGAAGACCGTTTGCTCGCAGAGGTGACCATGCAGTTAAAACGTCCCCAGTCAGAAGTTTTGCTGGAACATTTAGAGATGGCTATGCAGGTGGCTCAATGTCAGAAAAAAGATTTGACAGCTATAGCAGTTGATATTGGTCCGGGTTCTTTTACGGGGTTACGCATTGGTTTAGCTACGGCAAAAATGATGGCATATGCTTTAAAATTGCCGTTAATTGCTGTGGATATAGCGACTGTTTTGGCATACTATTGTTGCTTGCCAGAGGTGGATACCGCTACTTTTATCGATGCTCAGAAAGGAAATGTTTATTTTGCCATTACTGGTTTTGAGAATGGCAAAGTGCAACATAAATTACCATTACGGGTGCTGGCTTTGGAAGAGGCTTGGGCAATTTGTGAGAACTGGGGGCATCCTTTGGTTTATACTGGAGATATTGCCCAAAAAAAAGGAGCTAAATTTCCAGCAGGTGGGAATTTGGCTCAGCCACATCTTATTATGCCACGTGCTGCCAATGTCGCTTTTGCAGCTTGGGAGAAATGGCGCCAAGGTGAAATTGCCGATGTCATGAATGTAGAACCGCTCTATATACGGCGCTCGGAAGCAGAGGAGTTGTGGGAAAGGAAACAACAGAATGTTTGAATATAGAGAGATGTGCGCAGCTGATGCTGAGGGGGTCGCGCAGGTAGAGGAGCGTTGTTTTGCCATTCCTTGGTCGAGGGAGACTTTTTGGCAGGAAGCTAGCAAACAAACGGCGCACTATTTAGTTGCCCAGTTGGAAGATAAAATTGTTGCCTATATTGGCATGTGGATAGTTGCTGATGAGGGGCAAATTACGAATGTCGCTGTTTTGCCAGAATATCGGCGTCAGGGTATCGGTAAAAAACTCTTAGAAAAAATGCTTCTTTTTGCTCGGCAGAAACAATTAGAAGCCATTACCTTGGAAGTACGCATTTCTAATGAACCTGCCCGCCTTTTATTGAATGGTGTTTAGTAAGCTTGTCAGGAAACTGGCAAGGGCGTAAATAGTAACTGAATTGCTGGAAAACCATAAAGCTGATTAAACTACCGCATGGATGTGAAAAAAATCGGATGCCAATGTGGCGAAAGCAGAAAAAATTAATCAGATGGTACATGGCTAAAACCTAAATACTTGTAAATTGGCAATCAGCAGCTGAGCCTCGAGAAGAGGAAAGTTCAACGACTATCCCCATGGGGAGTACACACAAGGGTGTGGAAGCAGTTACTCCGTCTTAGGTAATACTAACGGAAAAGATATAGTCTGTACTTTGTGGAAACACAGAGAAGTTCCAGAGAACTGCGATAGCGTGACGGCCTGTCGTGAACATTTCACCGCTTAGGCGATGAGGTAGATAAAAAAATGGGATTTAAAAGTGTCGGTGTCAGACCACATTATTATTTGGACAACGATGAAGATGCTGACATTATGTGGTTATTGTTAAAAAACTCCTGTGAGGGGCAATTTTAGAGCACCTTAAAGAGAAAGGGAGGACAATATTTTTGCATCAGTATTTATTTTTTATCGGGTCTTTTCCCGTTCGCTCCTATGGATTAGTGATTTCTTTGAGCATTATTCTCTCTACTGGAGTAGCTTATTTTTTGGCCAAGAAAGATGGCAGGTGGGCTGACCATATCGTTGACCTTGGTCTGTATTGTGGTTTAGCGGGCCTTTTGGGGGCAAGATTGTGGGATGTCTTCTTTTTTGATTGGGGTTATTATAGTGCCCATCTCACGCAAATTTTTGATGTATGGCAAGGTGGAATGGCTATTCAAGGGGGCGTGTTTTTGGGAACAATTACAGGAATAATCTACGCTAAAAAGCACAATATTCCAGTTTTAGAATTGATGGATTTGTTGGCACCAGCAATTATTTTTGGGCAGTCTCTGGGGAGATGTGCTAATTTTTTAAATGGCGATGCTTTTGGCGCTCCGACTGGCAGTAATTTTGGTATCGTCTATCCAGTGACGACATTGGCCCATCAGGTTTATGGTAGTCAACCATTGTGGCCGGCAGAGGTTTGGGAAGGGCAACTGGATATCGTTATATTTGCCCTATTATTGCTCTTTAGTCTGACTAAGCACGCGCGGGGACAAGTTTTTTCTCTCTATGTGATGCTCTATTCTTTGGAGCGGTTTTGTTTGGAATACCTGCGCGGAGATTATACAAAACACGTAGTGGATACCGGTTTTACATCGGCACAATTTACCAGTATATGGGCATTTATCATTGCCGGTGCCTTGTTTTGTTATTTTGCTTGGCGAGACAGAGGGAGGAAACAGTGTTAATAAAAATTGTCAGCATTTTTTTATTGGCATTTTTGAGTTTTTTTTCACCACTTACTGCAAGAGCAGCACAGAAAGACCAGCCTGAAATGATTCGCGTTTTATTGGCCCACAGGAGAAACACGCTAGATATTGTATCTAAGCAAAAGCTCCGGGTGGAAACATTTTCTGGGAAATTGTTGACTGAAGCGGATAGAGTACAAATTAAATTGGCGGATGGGAATGTTTGGTTGGATGGGAAAAAAGTGCCAGATAGGAGCTTTTTATTAAAACCAGCGAAAAATGCTTTTTTACAGTTTGGATATAGGAGATACCGCGGTGATTTAGTCGTTTATGTCGAGCCACATGGGTTGACATTAATAAATATTTTGCCGTTAGAGGAATATCTTTACAGTACTGTTTCTAGTGAAATGTACTCCACTTGGCCTCTAGAAGCGTTGAAGGCGCAAGCTGTGGCGGCGCGTACGTATGCCCTTTATCATATTTTTCATCCCGAACATCGGCTTTATGATGTCTGTGATACGACGCATTGTCAGGTCTATGATGGACTGAATACGGAGACATGGAGTAGTAGAAAAGCCGTTAAAGAAACCGCAGGTCAGGTGATTATTTACCAGCATGCACCGATTTTAGCAGTCTTTCATGCAGATAGTGGTGGCCATACGGAAAATAGTGAAGATGTTTGGGGAACAGAAGTTCCCTATTTGCGAGGGGTGGCGGATTGGGACTATGATAAAAATCCGTATCATTGGAAAAAATCTTACACAGCTTATGATATCGCCCGCATTTTACGGAGTGCTGGTTATACTGTTTCTGGTGGTATAAAAGCAGTACAATTATCTAGATTAGACGAGAAAGAAACAAATGATAGGACGTCTGGTGGCGGTGTGAAGCGATTGGTTTTTCAAGATGAGAATGGTCAGAAAATAACTCTCTCGGGCTTGCGAGCACGGCAGTTATTCGGCCTTTCTAGTACCCGCTTTATCGTGCGCGTTTTACATCAAGAGGCAGCTGAGGTTAAAAATAACGAAAAAAATTCGACCACTGTTCCTTTAATACAGATTGGACCAACAATACAGCCAAAATTGCCCAAGGATGAACAGTTGATGAGTAAATTTTCAACAGTAATATTTAGTGGTTATGGTTTAGGTCATCGCTTGGGTTTGTCACAATGGGGTGCTAAAGATATGGCGGTGGCTGGTAAAAACTATCAGGAGATAATTTACAAATATTATACGAATGTTTCCATCGGAAAATTAGCACATAATAGGAAGAAAAGGGAAGACTTATGTTATTGACAGATTTTGATTATGAATTACCAGAACGATTGATTGCGCAGACTCCTTGTCCAGAAAGGGACCATTCGCGCTTAATGGTGCTCAATCGCCGAGATAAGAGCATCGGACATGAACATTTTTATCAAATAAAGAATCATTTACGGCACGGTGATGTGCTGGTTTTTAATAATACTAGGGTCATACCGGCGCGCTTAATTGGACAAAGACAATATACCGGTGGCAAAGTAGAAGTATTTTTGTTGCGCCGTTTGACTGGTGATGATTGGGAAGTTTTAGTCAAACCAGGGAAGAAGGCCCGCGTTGGTAATATTATTGTTTTTGGCGAAGAATTGCAGTGTGAGATTGTCGGACATACCGATTTTGGCGGACGCATCGCGCGGTTTTCCTATCAGGGTATTTGGGAAGAAGTGCTTGATAGATTGGGTAATACGCCATTACCACCTTACATTCACGAAAAATTAGCCGATAAGGAGCGATATCAGACTGTTTATGCCAAAGAGAATGGTTCGGCAGCTGCTCCTACGGCAGGCTTGCATTTTACCGAGGAATTATTGGCAGAACTGAAGGAGCAGGGCGTAGAAGAAGAGTTTGTCACTTTGCACGTTGGTTTGGGAACTTTTCGTCCCGTGCAGGAAGTAGAGATTGAAAATCATCAAATGCACAGTGAATTTTATCATATCGATGCTGAAACAGCGGCGCGCATTAATCAGGCTAAAAAAGAAGGGCGACGTGTCATCGCTGTAGGGACAACTTCTATTCGCACCTTAGAGTCTGCAACAGATGAAGAGGGGATTTTGCATCCCCAGAGTGCGGATACGAGTATTTTTATTTACCCAGGCTATAAATTTCGCATGATAGATGGGTTGATAACTAATTTTCATTTGCCAAAATCGACATTGCTCATGCTCATCAGTGCTTTTGCTGGTAGAGAATATGTTCTTTCGGCATATAAGGAAGCGGTCAAAAAAGAATATCGCTTCTTTAGTTTCGGCGATGCCATGTTTATAGAGTGATAAAAAAGCTCCCACCATTTCTTTTGGTGAGAGCTTTTATTTGTTATTATTCAACAGTGACTGATTTAGCAAGGTTACGCGGTTTATCTACGTCACAACCACGCGCAACTGCCATATAATAGGCGAAGAGTTGAAGTGGAATGACAGTCAGAATTGGAGCCAGCAAATCGACAGTTTCTGGAATGTAGAAGACATGGTCGACCACTTGTTCTATACTGGTATTATCGCGCGGTACGATGGCGAGAACATCAGCTTGGCGCGCTTTAACCTCTTTAATATTACTGATTGTTTTTTCATGGATATGTCGTTGGGTAGCTAAGGCGATTACTGGTGTACCAGGAACTATTAAAGCTAAGGTGCCATGCTTTAGTTCACCGGCTGCATATGCTTCAGCGTGGATATAAGAGATTTCTTTTAATTTTAGAGACCCTTCTAGAGCCACGGCGTAATCAAGAGAGCGCCCGATAAAAAAGGCATCATTTTTGTCCTTAAAATGAGAAGCTAATTTTTCGATTGTCTCTGTTTGGGCAAAGAGCATATCGATTTTTTCTGGCAAATCGCGCAGATGACAGAGGATTTTTTCCATTTCAGTAGGCTCGATGGTCTGTTTGAGTCCAGCTAGATAGAGGGCCAGCAACAAGACGACGATGAGCTGAGTGGTATAGGCTTTGGTAGAAGCGACGGCAATTTCTGGACCAGCCATCGTATAGATAACTTTTTGTGCTTCACGGGCGATAGAGGAAGACACTACATTTGTGATGGCTAAGGTAGTAGCACCCAGTCGGTTCATTTCCTTGAGGGCGGCCAAAGTATCACTGGTTTCGCCAGATTGGCTGACGACGATGACAAGTGTGTGCTCATCGACAATCGGTTGGCGATACCGGAATTCAGAAGCGATGTCTACTTCTACTGGAATGCGAGCTAATTTTTCGATATAGTATTTGCCGACTAAACCAGCATGATAAGCTGTTCCACAAGCGACAATGAAGATGCGATGGAAATTTTGTAGGTCAGTTAGTGACCAATTTAATTCGTTGAGAACAACGCGATTGTTGGTTATATCTAGGCGACCAGATAACGTATCGCGAATCGCTTTAGGTTGTTCATGGATTTCTTTTAACATGAAGTGCTCATAGCCGTTTTTTTCAGCTGCTTCAGCACTCCAGTTGATAGTGAAAATTTCCTTGTCGAATTTTTCACCACTGACAGTTTGATAGAATTCCACGCCGTCTGCACGTACTATGGCCATTTCTCCGTCATTTAAAATATAGCTTTCTTTGGAATGATTGATGATGGCTGGAATGTCAGAAGCAATGAAATTTTCCCCTTGCCCAATGCCGATGACTAAAGGATTGTCTTTTTTAGTACAAATCAACATATCAGGATGAGCTTTGGCTAAAAAGACGAGAGCATATGAACCGCGAATGCGTTTTAAAACAGCGCGTACAGCAACAGCAAAATCACCCTGATAACATTCCTCTAAAAGATGAGCGACTACTTCTGTATCAGTTTCAGAAGCAAAATGATGGCCACGAGCCATTAATTCTTTTCTGAGTTCCAGATAATTTTCGATGATGCCATTGTGGACGACGGCAAATTCGCCGTGACAGTCAACGTGGGGATGAGAATTGACGTCTGATGGACAGCCATGGGTTGCCCAACGGGTATGGCCAATGCCAATATTACCTTGCGGGATATGTCCCTTGATTTTTTCGCGTAAGGCATTGAGGCGCCCAACAGATTTTTCAACGACAATTTTTTCACCGTTAAAAACGGCAATACCAGCAGAATCGTAACCGCGGTATTCGAGCTTAGAAAGGCCTTCCATCAAGAAAGGTTCGGCTTGTTTAGAACCGATGTAACCAACAATTCCACACATAATATAAGTACCTCCATGTTTTACATAGAAGTAATTTGTCCATTCTTACTCTTTGTATTGTAAGCTGAGTTGCCTCAGCTCTTTGCCAAATTTTATCGACCGAATGCAGCCGAGAGGCATCCGCTGAAAATTCGATAACCTCTTCCTCGTATTCTCATGGAGAACCAGCGCTAGTTTTCACTTTTGTTTGTTGCGACAAATTCTTCTAATCCAAAATATTTTAATATATACGCTGGCAACGGTCAAGTTGACAAAGCGAAATAATCTATCTATTGAAAGGATGTGAGGGCAAAATGAAAATGAATTTTTGGGGAAAAAGAGGTGTGGCTTATTTAATTGTTTTTTATCTATTCTTTTCGTGCCATTCTTCCGTGCAGGCACAGGTTGTGGACACTGCGGATGCTGATACTGTGCGGGCAGTCTGTGCACTGTTTTCTACGGCTGCTTATCAGGACCGCTATGGTCAATTAACTCGGAAGATTTTGCAAACTTATCATTGGAAAATTTATTCATATGATAGGTATAGTGAACGTTCATCTGTAAAATTTCTCGTCGCCCATAATAGCAATTTTCACGGAGAAGATGCTTATTGTATTGCCTTTGCTGGAACAAGTGATATTTATGATGTGCGTAGTGATTTAGATGTGAAATTAGTACCGTTTGCGAGTGGAAAACGGACAGAATATGTGCACCAAGGTTTTCAGCGTTATGCACAGGTTGCTTGGAATACGCCTTTATCACCAGTAGCTCCCCAATTAGCCGACCTTGCTACTCTATTAAAACAATATCCCAATAGGCATCTTTATTTGACTGGACATAGTTTAGGTGGAGCAGTAGCTATTTTAACGGCCTGTTATTTCCTAGAGCAAGGTGTTCCTCCTACTCAAATTAATGTCGTCACTTTTGGTGCTCCCGCGGTAGGAAATACTGCTTTTGCCAGTTATTTTGCTAAGCGTTTACATTTTACTAATGTTATTATGCGTGGGGACCCAGTGCGAAATTTAGCGCAGATTGCCAATAGCGATTATGAATTATTTGGGACGAGGCATTATTATCCAGGGCAAAGTAGTTATGGCAGCAAAGTGCGGCATAAGATGTTACTATATTTAGATGCTGCTTTGCGAGAATACTACCGACAACTGAAAAGCAAAAAGGGAGATAAAAGTAAAATAGTCTTTCTTACTGAACCAGAAGTGTCGATAGCTAATGCGCATTTAAAAGAACAAGATTGGCCATATCTGGCAGTGGCCTTACAAAATGTTGCTGACAGTTATTTTTCGTCAGTAGGGCAAAGAGATTTGATACAGCACAAGATACAATTACGACCAACGGTGATAATTAACCAACAGCGCGATACAGAAAATTATAATGTTTATCTGCTTTTTTCTGCATATAATGTTGATGAACAGTGGTTAGGAACGCTGGCTAATGGCTGTGATACTGCTGAATTAACACCGCTAGAAGCAGTGCTTTATAATAGTACGGTTCTAATGCCAGAAGTAGAGGAGTTATTAGTTTCACGTCACGTGAGAGTGAAATGACACAGAAAAATTATTTTGCTCATGGCTGATGCCTTGCTTTTTATCGGAGAAGAAAATATTAATTGGGAAATATGGTATAATTGTAGTGATTAAAAAGCCTATCTTTATGTTGGGCCAAAACGAAATTGGGAAAATAGAATTTGCCCTAGCGCGTATGTCTAGAAAACGGGGTGTGAGGCCTTGTTATTAAAAGGATTTTGCGCTTTTGTATAGAGCTTCTTGCTGGCGATTTTTGCGAAGTTAAGGCGTTGCTGTACAGAAAAATTTCGTTGCCAGTAGTCTTATGCTTTTGTAAATTTAAAGAGTGTATGAGGTAGCGGAATTGGTATTCATCCCTAGGTAAGTGGACTTAATCAGAGCTAAGGGTGCATGGCACGGCATCTCGTTAGGTGCGACCGGCATGGATAGTGTGTTTGGGCTATAATGCCGAAGAGGAAAGGATGAAAAATTTGCGACAGGTAAATATTAGGAATCTGCAACCTGGAATGATATTGGGAAGACCAGTGGTAGATGAACGGATGACCGTTATTTTAACTACGGGGACGATATTAGAAAAACCACACATTTCGCGTTTAAAATTCTTAGGAATTCGTTCTGTCTATATTGATGACAGCAAAGCTGGACAGGCAGCTAAAGAGATTTCGCAAACTATTATCAATGCGGATAATGCTTTTATCAATCGTTATAATGATGTTGTTTTGAGTACGCACAAGTTGTTTTTTGATATTAGTCAAGCCAAAGCGGGCGCTTTGCGGGAGGCAAAAACAGAGGCTAATGCGAAACTGATGCCATTAGCTTATAGTACCGGCATGATGGATATGCTTTATAATTTGCAAACCGTTTCGGATAGCATTTATAAACATTCTGTGCGCGTGGCCCTTCTTTCTGGTGTAATTGGGAAGTGGTTGCGTCTCGATAAAAGCACTATTCAGAATTTGGTCTTAGCCGGGTATTTACATGATATTGGCAAGACGGTTCTACCTGAATATGTCTTAAAAAACGATGTGCGTAAGATGTCCCCAGAGGTGTTTGAATTATATATTCAGCATACTACTGAGGGACAACGACTTTTGGCTACTGCTGATGTCGATGCTGGAATTAAAGCGGCTGTTTTGCAACATCATGAACATGTCGATGGCACGGGCGAACCGTTTGGTGTGGCGGGGAATAATATTCATCAGCTGGCCAAAATAGTAGCCGTAGCTAACATATATGATTCAATTACAGCTGAAAAAGAAGGGCATCGTAAGCAAACACCATTTGAAGCAGTGCATATTATTGCTTCCAAGATGTATTCGGAATTGGATTCTAGCATTTGCGTACCTTTTATTGTCAATGTGCGCAATTCTTTTCTCGGTTCGGAGGTGCGTTTGACCAATGGTGAAAAGGGGAAAATAATTTATTATTATCCGAGTGATTATGCTTCCTTGCCGATTGTTAAAACTGAAATGGGCAATGTGATTGATTTAAATCGTAAAGAAATGCAAAATATTAGTATTCAGCAATATAATCCGCGTTGATTTTTTATATTATTTCTGGAAGTTAACGCGTTTTTCTGTTATAGTATTGTTAACTGGTAGGCCGTGTAAAGTGTTTCTATTGTCTACAACTTGCTGGAATTTGAGGAAATTTAGCAAATATAATATAGTAACTGATTGGGGTCATCCTCTTTATTTAGGAAACTCGCTTCAGTAAAAAAAGAGGAAGCCCTAGCGGGAACTTCCTCTTTTTTTAGCGATTGTCAACTTTTTCTAAATTATTTAGGTCGTGATTAATAAAGCGCATTTTAGCCAATTTTTCGTATTCGGAATTGGGACGGCCATAATTGACGTAAGGGTCGATAGAAATACCGCCGCGTGGCAAAAATTTCGCCCATATTTCCAAATAGCGCGGATGTAAGAGGGCTACGAGGTCGTCTAAAATGATATTGACAACATCTTCGTGGAAATCGCCTCTATTGCGAAAGCTGACTAGATATAGCTTCAGCGATTTGCTTTCTACCATCAATTCATCTGGAATGTACGAGATGTAGATGGTGGCAAAATCAGGTTGCCCAGTGATGGGGCAAAGGGAGGTAAATTCGGGACAATTGAATTTCACCCAATAATCGCGTTGCGGATGTTTGTTGCGAAATGTTTCTAAAATCTCTGGTGTATAGGAATAATTGTATTGGACATTCTTTTTTCCTAGCAGGGTCAAGTTTTCGTTTTGTTTATCTCTAGGCATGATTGGTACTTCCTTTCTGAACTGGAATATCGATGTAAGTGATTTCTGGTGTCACAGTTATTTGGCAGGTGCCAGAGGTCAATTCTTGTAGTTGGTTTTGCAAATTGGAAACTAAAGGTGGAGCGACTAATAAGTGGAAAGATACGCTCTCCCCATATTGCTTATCGGCGATGCGGATATTTTGGCGACGAAGGATATTCTCGATACACCCTAAATAATTGTAGGAGAAATTAGTTACTACCGGTTGAAAGGGGGTACAAGCGATAATTTCATTTTGTTTTAAGAAGATGTCAGTGGCATGTGCGTAGGCGCGAATTAGTCCACTAGCACCTAGTTTAATACCGCCAAAATAACGCGTGACGACAATAACGGTATCGGTAAGACCATGGGCATTGATGGTATTGAGAATTGGCATACCGGCAGTCCCAGATGGTTCACCGTCATCGTCGGCTTTTTGCTGTTGCTTTCTTTCGCCCAACAAGTAAGCTGAGCAATTATGTGTGGCATTCCAGAACTCTTTGTGACAAGCATCAATAAATTTTTTTGCTGCCTCTACGCTAGTTACGCGGGCCCCTCTGACGACAAATTCCGATTTGTTGATGAGATATGTGGCGGGAGCTGGATTTTCTGAGAGCGTATAGTAGACCATAGCATTTTCCTTCTAATGTTTTTTTACTCTGATTATAGCATAGATGCTGATTTAACGGTTTTTCCTGTTTCATAAATAGCTTTAATCAAATGGATGAGAAAAATAATTTTAATAAATTTTAAAATTATTATAGGAAATTGAGATGTTTTGTAGTATTATTTCATATGAAGTTTTAAATAAAAACACGGAAAGGTGTGAAACAAAATGAGTGAAAACAAAATGCATCGCAGTTTGAAAAACCGTCACTTACAATTAATATCCTTAGGGGGTATTATCGGCAGTGGCTATTTTTTAGCTGTTGGCTATGTAGTAAATAGTGCCGGACCGGCTTCCGTTCTAGCCTATTTTCTGGGCGGTTTGATTGTCTTCTGCGTTATGCTTTGTTTAGCTGAATTGGCCGTTGCTATTCCAATATCCGGCTCCTTTGTCAACTACGCTGACCAATTTATTTCACCGGCTTGGGCCTGTGGCGTTGGTTGGGCTTATTGGTTGAACTGGGTTGCCTATGTCCCTTCGGAAATGATAGCCGCCGGTATTATTATGCAAGATTTCGTACCGGAGGTTAGTCAAATTGTTTGGGCAATTGTTTTCGGCGTTTTAGTAACTATTATCAATGTCTTTAGCGTCGGCAAATTCGGTGAAACAGAATTTTGGCTGGCGTTAATTAAAATAACAGCACTAGCAGCATTCAGCATTGTAGGATTTCTACTTTGCTTAGGTTGGGTCGGTCCAACTCACCACGCTATTGGTACATCCATTCTCTTGGGCTATGGAGGTTTTGCCCCTAAAGGTTATTGGGCTATCTTCCTGACTATGATTATTATTTTGGTTAATTTTCAGGGTTCAGAAATCATCGGTTTGGCTGCTGGTGAAACTGAAAACCCAGAAAAGAGCATTCCTATCGCTGTTCGCGATGTTTGCTGGAGAATTGTTGCCATCTATTTAATTCCAGTAACTTTACTAATATCTCTCTTGCCTTGGCATGATGCATCTTTGGCCCAGAGTGCTTTCGCAGTCGCTTTGGACCATTATGGTTTCCATAAGTTAGCATCTTGTTTTGCCTTTGTCGTTTTAACAGCGGCTATTTCCTGTGCGAACTCAGGCTTGTACGGCAGCGGTCGTGCGTTGCAGGCCTTAGCTAAGTTGGGAATGGCGCCAGAATGGTTAGGTCGATTGAATAAGCATGGTATGCCACAAAATTCCATTTTAGCTTCCATCGGCTGCTGCTGGTTAATCATTCTCATTAATACTTATTTGCAGAGCAGTAACGCTTTTGCATATCTCTTGTCTGTTTCTGGTTTTACCGGAGCGATGGCATGGATTTCCATCTGCTGGAGCCAGTACAATTATCGTCGCAAATTGGAAAGAGAAGGGCTTGTACATACTTTAAAATACAAGACTCCGTGGTTCCCGTTTGTTCCACTCTTTGGTATATTCATTCAAGTATTTTGTTTAATTGTTGTCGGATTTGAACCAAATTTGCGTTCTAGTCTCTATGCTGGCGTACCGATGATGGTTATTCCAATGTTATGGTATCAATTCATTCGTAAAAAGCAGTTGGCAAAAAAGGCTGCTCGCGGTGAAACTATTGGACATGATGTATAGTTTGTGATATCGTACATACGCACATTTTAAATAAAGCACCGTTTGAACGGTGCTTTATTTTTTTTAATTTTTTGTAAAAAAAAAGACACCTCAGTGTCAGACGAACAAAATAATGGCGGAGAGTGAGGGATTCGAACCCTCGGTACAGTTTCCCGCACACACGCTTTCCAGGCGTGCTCCTTCAACCACTCGGACAACTCTCCAAGGCTCTCAATTAGTAAGTTATTAAATTGTTGGTCAAAAAATATTACCAATAAATAATAACATCATTACTGGAGATTGTCAATAACAATTTTATTTATATCTAACATAAAAAAATTTGTTAGAAAATAACGATAATTCTTGCAAAAAAATGACTGAATAATATTGACAAAATGAAAAATATTTATTAAAATTTAATAATATAATTATTAGAAGTATATATCAATAGATAACTATTATCTTTAGATTGGTATTAAAAAAGAGAGGAATGTTTGTACAATGATGGACTCAAAAAAGGTAACAGAATTGCTGAGAGCAAGAGGCTTTAAGGTGACGCCACAGCGCTTAGCCATTTATAATACACTGTGCAATACTAAATCGCATCCTAATGCTGAAATGATTTTTAAGAAATTACAACCTTATTATCCGACTATGAGCTTGGCAACCATCTATAAAACTGTCGATATCTTGAAAGAAGTGGGTTTGATTCAAGTTATCAACGTGGGAGAAGATAGTTTGCGTTATGATGCGACAACCGTTTCTCACCCCCATATTCGTTGTACTGCTTGTGGCAAGGTGGAAGATATCATGGATATAGATTGTTCTGCCATCACTAACGAAGTTGTGAAACGTACTGATTATGATTTAGAAGGACAGCAATTCTATTTTTATGGAGTTTGCCCAGAATGTAAGCGCGAAAAAGAATAATTAATAGACGAAAGAGGGATAGAAGTTTTACTTCTATCCCTCTCGTATTTTTATGCATTTAGTAGTAGATATCATGTATGGGCTGTTCAGTCAACTTTTGAGAGGTCTGGGCGCAGTTTCCTAGCACCACGTAAATAAACGTGTTGAGCTACTTTAGATTCATTACCGTTAATTAGGAGCAGAACACGAATACAGTACGGAAGAGCGCCGATTACATCAGGTTGACGTACGTCAAAAAGAGGTACCATGTCCCAGTGTAAGATGGTACGGGCAGCAGTGGCAGGGAAAAGCGCAGTGATATCCGGCGTGGCAGAAAAAAGGGCAACGCAGATATCTTCTGGTTGAAAGGCATTTTCTCTTTGAAGTTTTCGCAATAATTCTGCCACTGCATCTTGAATAGCTGCTGCAGAATTTTCTGTTACGGTGGTGGCTCCGCGTAGGCCGTATACTTTGCTCATCGCATATATCTCCTTTCTTTTTTAGCGGTCACGCCAAATAATCCATAAAAGTTTCGCACAGAGACAGAGCGCTGCGAGATACCCAAAGGCCCCTAAAAAAGGTATTTCCAGAAATTTAGGGGTCATGTTGGTGGTACAGATGATGGAAGAACTCAATAAGAGCGCTGAACTGATGATGCCAATAATGAGTTTGTTTATCATCGAATCCATGTGCTTTAAAGGTTCCTCTGAACCAGTGAGGTCGAGGTTGACTTTGGTTTGGCCACTCATGGTCATTTTTATCATGTCCGAGAGCAATTCTGGTAGACGCATCGAGCGATAAAAAAAGGCATAGCCATTATTTTGCAGTTTTTGTACTTCGTCGCGTAGGTTAAAGGAATGGATTTTATCATCGTACAGTTCAGCTTTAAAGATGTCGACGAAATTAATCTTAGGGCAGATAATCTGCATGACACCATCAATGGTCATGATGCCACGAGCAAACATGCTTAGGCCAGGATTGACGGCAATATCGTGGCGGTAGAGGATAGTCAAGATATCGCTAGCTAGTTTCCCTAAATCTAAATCTTCAAAGCGCAATTCATTGTATTTTAACATTAGATTATCTAACTCTTCGTACAACTTGATGTGATTGATTTTCTGAGTGGGAGTGCCGAGCATTAAAACGGCTGTTTTCAGGCCAAAGGTGTCATGTTTTGCTAGGGAATACATCGCCTTTTTTAAGGCTAAGCGTTCCTTCTGTGAGAGCCGCCCCATCATACCAAGGTCTAGCCATACTATCACGCCCTTGCGGACGAGTAAATTTCCTGGATGGGGGTCGGCATGAAAATAGCCATCGCGAATGATTTGTTTGATGTAATTTTTGGCAAGATTGTAGCCAAGTTGCTCGGGGTTATTGCCGTGCTGTTTTAGGACTGGAATATTATCAATGCGAATGCCCTCGATGTATTCCATGACGAGGATGCGTTTGGTGGTGAGATGCTTGATTACTTGTGGGCAAGTGACATCAGGATTATCGCTGTTGAGATGGCGGAATTCTTCGATATGGTCGGCTTCCATCATGAAATCCATTTCCTGTTTAGTTATTGTCCACATTTCATCCAAAACGACAGTAAAATCAATGACATCTCGAGAGTGATTAAACACTTGGAGCAATTTTACTGCTCGCTTGAGCAAGATGATATCCTGCGAAATAATCGCATAAATGCCTGGGCGCTGTACTTTGACGACAACGGGTTGGTTATTTTCCTTTAAGGTCGCGCGATGTACTTGAGCGATGGAGGCGGAGCCGAGCGCGTGTTCATCGATGTCGAGAAAGATATCATCCCACTTTTGAGCATATTCTTCCTCTAATATTTTTTTGATGGTGGAAAAGGGAAGAGGGTTGGCCTTAGTCTGCAATTTAGTTAATTCGTAGATGTATTCGTGTGGCAAAAAGTTGGGGCGCATGGAGATGACTTGCCCTAGTTTGACAAAGGTCGGGCCTAATTCTTCCAAAATATGGCGTAATTTTACTGGTGTCATGCCGTAAACAATGCCATTTTTGCGCAGGACGGTCAACATTTCCCTAAGGCGCATAGATGAGGTTAACCGCTTCGATGAAGAAGCGGTTTTTATTTTTTTATTCATTTTTTCTCTCGTCAATCAAATTTAAAATTAGGGTCAGTTTTCTTGTTTAATAATATTTTTTATGTTGCAGATATTAGCTGCTATTTTCCGTTGGCGGAAAACGGCAGAACCCATGACGATATTATCTGCTCCGGCTTGAATGACGGTATTGATGTTATCCGCATTGATACCGCCATCTACCTGAATGGTAAAATTGAGGTTATTATTGGCACGCCAGTGTTTGATAGCGTCGATTTTATAAAGACTCATCGGCAAAAATTTTTGCCCACCAAAGCCAGGTTCTACCGACATGACTAAAATGCGGTCAATCAAATCATCGAGGGCTGGATATATCAGGTTACGAAAATCTGTGGCTGGGTTTAAAGCCACTCCGGCAGAAAGTCCCATTTTTTTTATTTTTTCCAGCGTGTGGTAAAGATGGGGAACTGTTTCTGCATGTACCGTGATATTGCCAGTGCCAGCATTGGCCAGTGAGGAAAATAATTTTTCGGGGTTAGTGACCATGAGGTGGGCATCAAAGTGCATATCCGTCAATGGCCGTAAGGAAGCTACTAAAGCTGGACCAAAGGTGATATTGTCTACAAAATGACCATCCATGATGTCTAGATGTAATTCATCGATTCCTGCTTCTTCTAGTGTGTTGATGTCAGCGTTTAAATTAGCAAAATTTGCGGACAGTAAGGATGGAGATAACGTAATCATAATAATCTTCCTTTCTGGTCAGATAAGCTGATATTTTATTTTGCCCTTAGTGAAGGTCTGCTGTTTTATCAGACAGAGACACTTAGTCGATTGGCGTGGGCACAGTCACTATAAGCATTTATTGGTGACTGTTTATAGTGTATGTAATATTGATGATGATGTCAATTTGAGAATACCTTTATCAGTTAAAATGATGACGGCAATAAGAATATTGATGGAGAAAGATTTAGATTGTAAGGTGCATTTTCTTTAGTTTTTGATATAATTAATATGATTTATATAGGTGTTGCTGGATGTTTCCATACTTGCAATAAAAACTAGAAAACGGAAATGGTAAATATGAAAAAACAAGCGGTTATTCCTCCTTTTATCAAGGCATATCTTTGTCAGATTTTAGTGGAAAAGGAACAGATGCAAGAATTTTCCTGGAGCAGTGCCACCAACGAGGTAAAATTGCGAATGGATGGCATTGCTCTCCCCAAAGTTATACAAGATAGCCTGCAAAAACATAGTTTGGCAGGCTTGAGTTACTATATTTTTAGCACCGATTATCAACAATTAAAAAATTTCGTGGAAACTATCCCCGCTAACGGTGAATTATATCAACAGACATTTATTATCAAGATGCATGGCACAGATAAGACGGTTATTCATTTACAGGTTTTTCTCGTCGTCCAGAAATTGCCTGATGAGTTGAAGTTATATGGTTTATTTAAGACTATTGATGCCGACATCAAGTTGTTACATAAATTGGAATATGATGGCTTGACGAGGCTTTATAACCGCGAAACATTTAAACTCCGCGTCAGCGAGAAATTGAAAAAATATCCTGCAAATCGTCATGCCCTTTTAGTTATAGATGCCGACAATTTTAAGGATATCAATGATGTTTTTGGCCATCTGCAAGGAGATAAAATTCTGCAACAGATAGCGGGTATTTTGCGCGATAGCTGTTTGCAGGAAGATGTGGCAGGACGATTTGGTGGAGATGAATTTTTGCTGTTTTGGAATAATATCGAAAGTGATATCGTCCTGAAAAAGCGGTTAGAAGTTTTATTGGAAAAATTAAAAATAAGTTGCACCAAAAGAGGTAAGACGGTTTCCACTTATTCTAGCATTGGTGTGGCCTTATTTCCCACGCACGGACGTATCTTTAAAGGCCTATTTAATTACGCAGACCAAGCCTTGTATGCAAGTAAAAATAATGGCAAGGGCATTTTTACCATCTATGATTCTAGTGTAACTAAATATAAGTGGTCGGCTGGTCGAGGAGGGCAAAATCGCAAAGTTAATCTTTTTAGGAAAAATATGTTTCAGACTGTTTTTGACTTGCAACATGCCTATGCCGATTTAGATAGTTGTTTACAGGAAGTTTTGACCCTTTTTTTGCATATGCAAGAAGTACAGCGTTTGACCTTCTTTTTGTACGACAGTGGCCGCAAAGAATTTTGTTATGAATCTTGTGTGGTCGATATTGCTTCGGCTGCGCTGTCCATGCCGAGAAGTAAAATTTATTTAGAAGAAGCGATGCAAGTGATAAATAGAAACTTTGTTCCCGCTAGCAAATATGGCATCATTTCCATATGTGATGATGTACATGGTTTAAATATTAGGGAACAGCACAGTTTTAAGAGGGTTCAGATGCGTTCCTATATATATGCATTGATTAGTGCGAACAATGCTGTTTTAGGAGCTATCGGTAATCGGTATGGATAATGGTGGGCAAAAAAGAGAGTGGAATACAGAGGATATTCAAAACATTTGTCGACTAGCAGATTGTCTATCTTATCTTGTCTTACAGAAGCGATTTTTAAATAATCAAGAAGAAAAGGTTACTGTACAGGAAATTATCGAGGCCTAAAATTAGAGGGTAAAATTAACCTGAGAAGATAGAATTAAATAGTGACTCACTATCAGCGCTAGGGTGCGGTTCTTGGGGAGAAAATTGGAAAGGTTTAGAAGCATGAAGCTGAGGAGCGAGAAAATGATAGTGTGGGTTTTGTTTTTCCCAAAAATAATTGGCAAGTTGATAAAAGTGTGTCACACAGTGCAGGCGTACTGATTGGGTGAGAAGGGCAGTAAAAATTTCTTCGGCAAGAAGAGAGCCCTCCGCTTCATTCGTTGAGGAAAAAGTTTCGTTTAGAAGGATGGTATCTTGCGGATGAAGTTGAGAAATGATGGCCTCTAAACGGGCTAACTCGTCGGCCAATTTGCCATGTTGATGCTCGATAGTTTCATTGCGTTGAAAGTGTGTCCAAAGATGCGTAAAAGGCAATTTGGCCTGCCTAGCTGGGACGAAGTAGCCGCAAGCACCAAATAGATAGCAAATACCGAGTAAACGTAGGAGGGTGGTTTTGCCACCTTGATTTTTGCCGGTGATAATGAGTAAGGAATTATTGGGAAGAGAAAGGTCGGTTGAAATGACTTGTCCTTGTAGGGCGATTTGGAGCGGATAGGTCCTTTCTAAGTTGACATCGTTACTGAAAACGGGAAAAGCGTAGGGAAGCTGTTGCTCCTTAAGATAATTAGCTAATTGATAGGCACAGCGGTAGAAAGAGATTTGGTCAAGCATGGTACTAAAAAATTTTTTGATATTGTCTCTCACTCTCGCTAGAAGATGAGCTACGGAGAAGAGGGCTTGACAACGTAATTCGGAGAGAATGCGAAAACCACTTTCATCGCGCTCGTCAAGGACGATGGAATGAGAACTGGCATGGAGATGAGAAAATAGTTGCCAGAATTGGTGCTTATTGGCAGTTAGTTTAGGATAGAGTAGGTCGGTGGGAATGGGTTTTAGTAAATTATTGCAGGACATAGTGAAGCGCATTCCTTGGGGAAAAGTGAGGTATTTCAAGAAAGTGGCTAATTTTTGTAGGTACGAGGTGGTCAGGAGTTTTGCAGTGCGTGTTAAAAAAGTTTGTAACCCTGTGGAGTTTACGTGGGGTTCTTCCTGACAGACCTGTGCCAAAGCCTCGAGATGAGGTAATAGGCTTTGTAAATCAGCTACAGCGGTATCGAGGAGTCGTTCAGCATTATTGCTCAAGAGAATAAAGTAAGCCGGCTTAGTTTGGTGTGCTTTAAGAGCAATTTGAAAGAGTTTTTCTAGTAAGGTGTTATTTTGCAGAAAATCATGGCAGATAGCTTGTCTGTAAAGAGCTGTTTCTTGGTCTAGTGTGGTAAAAAAATGATTAAAAAAGTTCATGTCTAGATGAGGATTACGCTCTAGCCAAAAAGACCAAAGGGGAGAAAGTAGCAAATCTTCCTCTACTATGGAACGATATTGTTCATCGGCAGGAAGAAGGTCATCGGTAGTAGGTGATAAGAGATGGACAGATAACATAGTTTTTACCTCTTTTCGGAGTTGAACATTGAAAATTTATAGGAGAAAGTATTATTGGGGACGGTTGGTTAAAAAATGTTGCCGAATACTGTCGCTATCTAAATGGTATTGTATAGCTAAAGAATGCACATAAGATTTTCCATCAGCGGGGCGAGGTATGATGCGAAAAGTGCGATTTTTAGAAGCATCAACGGTGCTGACTAAACTGCAGATATTTTCGTTATAGGTTGATAATTTTTCTAAAAAAGTGACGAGAATACTAAAAATTTTTTGTTTGGAAAGGAAGTCAAGAACACGGTGATTTAATTTGTAGGCATCTTGTAGGGTGGTGGAAGAAAATAATTCATTGGCAATGAAAATATCATAGGCAGTTATTTGTTTGGCGATAGCAGCTAGACGTAAGAGGTCTTCTCGTAGCTTGCCATTGCCAGCTTTTTCATCTTCCATAGAGGCAAAATGGGTAAAGATGTGTTTGGGCAAAAATAAGTGAACGTGTTCAGCTGGTACTGGTAAGCCCAGACTTGCTAGATAGAAAATTTGCCCTATGAGGCAGGCAAAACAAGTTTTTCCTCCTTGATTTGGCCCCGTGATAATAAAGATAAAATGTTTTTCATCGACCATAAAATCGTTGGGGACAGGTTTTGCTCCCTTTTTGCACAGAGCTAGGTTATAACCGTTTTTCCAACCGACACCTTGGCGGGAAGTTTGAAAGTGCGGATAAGTGAAGGAAATGCCCAAGGCCTCTTTATTTTGAGTATATTGGAGGAAAGAAAGGTAAAATTGGCTTTCTATAGTAAATTGGTGTAGAAATTCGGGCTGAAAATTTGTCCAACATTTGTCGACCTGTTGGAGGAGTGAGAGAAGAGGCGGATAGAGCTGTAGTAATTTATCTTGAATGGCAGCGTCAATATGGTTGATATCGTTATCGTACCATTTTTCCCGTGCCGGACAAGTATATTCTAGGTCTAAAAATGGGGCAAGAAAGGAATTTAAGTCATCTTTAAGGCTTGGCTCGTCGGCCAATAAATTCACGGTTAAAGTATTTTCTGCCAAGTGGAGGGTGAACTGGCATTGTCGACAGGACTGGTGCCATTTTTCTGCCAGCACTTGTATATTAGAGAAATTTTGACTGGTTTTATAGGTTAATAACTCTGTGACAAATTGCTGCAGGAAAAAGGAGGAATCCGCATATGATTGCGTTTCTGTTAATGCCTCTACGGCATGAGTGTATAGCCACAGGATGTGGCCTTTAATGGCGAGTTGGCTGTATTTATAGAAAGTGTCGGTGAGCTGTTTTTCTAACCTAGCAATTTCTTGCATGGTGCTTTGCCAGTTTGTCCAAATGGCCAATAAAGAGGTGTCTTGGAGAGTTTGAAAGAGGCGTTGCCGATTTGCTATATTTTCGATATCTGATAGGGGCCGGTGGTAAACGGTTTGTAAATCAGGATTATTGGGCAACTCAGAAAATATATCGGTCAGCTGTAAGTCGGACCAGAGTGTGGCTGAGCAAGGTGACGGAATAGTGTTGCCATATAAAATACTCATATTATGCCCCTTTTCTTTCTGGATTGTTTATTTGGCTAAATTTGATAAATAAAACTAGTTTGATGTTTTAAAAGATATATGTACTGTCAAAATAGTGATATGGTAGTTTGTACTTTTTTTTAATGTAAAAGTATTATCTTTTTTCTTACATCATAGTATAAAAACATTTATATCGCAATTAAAGATGATGTGGCTGAGGTGGTTGCCCTTAGCCGAAATTTGGCAGTTTAGAGGGATGAAGAAAAGCATGGAAGATAAAATATTTGTGGAAATTAAACCTAATCTGGTAAATTTAGAAAAATATAATGCGGTGAAAATGAAATATGCAGCGATTATTCGGCGTCTGCGTAATTTTTCTGAGGAACATAATTTGTCGGATGTTATAGAGGGATTAGCAGAATTGTCCGAAAAGCTAGCTGAGGATAAATTTACTTTGGCTATTTTAGGACAATTTAAACGTGGCAAAAGCACATTGATGAATGCGATTGTAGGACGCAACCTTCTGCCGACTGGTGTAGTTCCACTTACTTCGGCAATTACTATTTTGCGCTATGGTCCGCAGGAAAAATTACTGATTGAAAAGGAAAAATTACTCTTTCCTCAAGAATATCCAATGTCATCCCTTGCTGATTTCGTCACTGAAACGCATAACCCTGGAAATAGTAAGAACGTGAAGCGGGCGGTTATTGAAATTCCCCTTCCGCTCTTTCATCAAGGCGTAGAATTTGTTGATACGCCAGGGGTGGGCTCTGCCATTACAGCAAGCACGCAAACGACATACGATTTTTTGCCACAATGTGATGCTGTTATTTTTGTGACTAGTGCTGATAGCCCTCTTACCGAAATAGAATTAAAATTTTTGGATGATATAAAAAAATACACACAAAAAATATTTTTTGTCATCAATAAAAAAGATATTTTAAATATGGGTGAATATATAAATGTTTTAACTTTTGTCCAAAAAACGCTGGCTATGCGAGGATTTTATAGTAAGGTACATGCCATTTCTGCACGCGATGGGTTAGAAGCCAAACTGACAAAAAATAAATTGCAGTACTCTCTCAGTGGGTTAAAGGCATTAGAAGAGGAGATTGCTGATTTTCTCTCGCAAAAAAGACAAGAAGTCTTTAGCGATAATATTGCGCACCATATTTTAATGATTATGCAGAAATTAGTGGGAGAAAAAATTGTATTAGAAAATCCGGAATTTTCTCAGTGGTTGCGTGGTAAAATGCAAGCCAAATCCCTTTTGGAAGCAGGACCGACCTCTCCAGTTGTGGCTGTGCCTAAGAAAATACCGCCTTTGGAGGCGTTGATAGAAAAATTGTCTGTAATTAAACCAGAACGGTTGCGCGATGACTTGCACTCGACTAATTGTCCACAGTGCCAATACCTTGCGGATATTGCCTTTGAATTTTTTCGCCATTATCAGTATGCCTTGGCACATGATGAAGCGGTACAAAATGAATTTTTGGAAAAGGGCGGTTTTTGTGCCAGCCATACTTGGCAGTTATTGAAATTGCTTTCTGCTTATGATGCTTCTCTCCTTTATATACCCTTTGTGCAGAAACTCTTACAAAAATTGCGTGATATTCCGCCAGGAAATATTCCGGTAGAAACGGAAGGAATGCAGCGAGAACATTGTCCAATATGTCATTTTTTGAGTATGGTGAGCAGATTGTATGCTGAAAAAATGGCCACATTTTTGCAAACTGAGAAAGGAAAGGAGACTTATCACCAGTCGCATGGCCTTTGTTTTAAACATTTGCGGTTGTTATTTAAATATCTTCCAGACGAACAGGAGAAAGTCTATCTTTGGCAACAGGCTATAGATTATTTGGGGACAACTGTAGAAGATATGCAGAGTTTTGTTCTAAAACATGAGGCGGTCAAGAGGCATTTAGAAAATGTCGATGAAAAGGATGCTTATCATCGTGCGGTTCTACATATTTTGGGGAGTGCCTATGCTTCGACAATTTTTACAGATGAATTTTAAAAAATTATTAAAACTAGTTGACATTTATTATCCATATATTATAATAAGAGTAAAGAGAGCGACAACTTAGTAATTTGATAGCGAGTTGTCGTCAGGATTGTCTAGGTTGTCACAGCTATGTGACTGTGCTTAATTTTATTAATTAGAATTGATAAGGAGTGTTGAGTGATGAGCGTTTATGATTATAAAGCAATGACCCGTCAGGGCGAAAAATCTTTGGCAGAATACAAGGGCAAAGTATTGTTGATTGTCAATACAGCTAGCAAATGTGGTTTTACCCCGCAATACAAAGGTTTAGAAAAATTGTATGAAACTTACAAAGACCAAGGTTTAGTAGTTTTGGGTTTCCCAAGCAATCAATTTGATGAACAAGAACCGGGTACAGATGATGAAATCCATAAGTTCTGCAGCATTAACTACGGCGTAACTTTCCCGATTTTTGCTAAAGGTGATGTGCGTGGTGAAAATGCTCAACCGCTGTTTAAATATTTAATCAGCCAGAAGAAGTATCGCGGGATTGATGAATCTACACCAGACGGCAAAGAATTGGTAGACTTTATTAAAAGCGATTTACCTGCCGGCTACCTCGATGATGATTCCATTAAATGGAATTTCACCAAGTTCTTAATCGATAGAGAAGGCAATGTTGTCCAGCGCTATGAATCTACCACTGAACCAGAAGAACTTGCTAAAGATATCGAAGCATTGTTATAAGATAGAGGTTGTCACTCCTTATGGGGTGGCAACTTTTTTAGTTTGGGCGGAGTAATTGCAAAATTTATCTAAAGCACAAAAATGGGGTTACCTTTTTTAGGTAACCCCATTTTTCGTTTCGGCCAAATTTACTTTAAAAAACAAAAAAGCCCAGCTAAAGCTGGACTGGATATACTGGTGTTCGGGATAGGATTCGAACCTACGACCCCAACGATGTCAACGTTGTACTCTAACCAACTGAGCTACCCGAACTTCACAAAGGAATAATACTATAAGACGGAAAAAAAGTCAATGTTTTTGTTTGAAAAGGCCTAAATATTATCCTTATCTTCTAGATGATACAGTGTAAATTTGCTATAATGAAAATGTACCCAAATTATTTGCCCATTGAGGAGGAAACAGATTGCATAATTCAAAAGTACGTTTCGTGGTATCTACAGGTATTGGGGCTGCATTGTTTGTCGTTCTATCATTTGTATCTATACCAACAGGAATTCCAAATACTTCTTTGGAAACACGAGTTGCCTTGTTGGCATTTTTCGCAGCTGTTTTTGGGCCCGTTGTCGGTGGTTTGGTTGGTTTTATCGGTCATGCTTTGGCAGATGCAATCCAGTACGGCGGTGTTTGGTGGAGTTGGGTTATTGCCGATGCCATATTTGGCGTATTGGTCGGCCTTTTCGCTCATCGTTGGCAAATAGAACAAGGAAATTTTGGCAAAAAACAAATAATTTCCTTTAATGTCATTCAAGTTATCGCCAATGCGATATGTTGGTGTTTGATTGCTCCAGTTTTAGATATTCTCATCTATGCAGAGCCATCGAACAAAGTATTTACGCAAGGTATTATCGCTGCTATCGCTAATAGTATCAGTATTGCTATTTTAACGACGCTTTTAGCAACAGCTTATTCCAAGACAAAAGCAAAGTCTTCTAGCCTTTCTAAGGAAGATGACCAAAATTAAAAGGGAACCAGTATGCAAGAAGGAATTATAGAATTTAAGAATTTTTATTTTAAGTATCGCGCGCAAAAGGAGCCGACTTTGCATGACATCAACCTGTCCATAAAGGCGGGAGAGAAAGTTTTGATTGTCGGTCCGTCTGGTTCTGGTAAATCTACACTGGGTGAGTGCCTAAACGGCCTCATCCCGTGTTCTTTTCCGGGAGAAATTCGCGGAGAAGTGCGCGTAGATGGTAAAAACCCTGCTCAGGCAGGTATATTCTCCATGGCACAGAGTGTAGGAACAGTTTTACAAAATCCAGATGCACAATTTGTTGGTTTAACTGTCGGCGAAGATATTGCCTTTTCTATGGAAAATTCGGCTGTTCCACAAGCTGAAATGCATAAAATAGTGCAGCAAAATGCTCAATTAGTGGATATGGAAAAATTTCTGGGACAAAATCCACAGTCTCTTTCTGGCGGACAGAAACAACGAGTTTGCCTAGCGGGAGTGTTGTCCGATGATACAAAAATTTTGCTCTTCGATGAACCTCTCGCTAATTTAGACCCTGCTACTGGCAAGTATGCTATGGAGTTGATTGACCGCATTCATAAGGAAAAGCGGGCCACTATTATCATCATTGAACACCGCTTGGAAGATGTTTTGACTTCACCAGTAGACCGCATTGTGGTCATGCAAGAAGGGCGTATTGTCGCTGATGACGTTCCAGATAATATTTTAGCTACGGATATATTGCAAAAGGTTGGGATTAGAGAGCCGCTTTATATTACCGCCATGCGCTATGCGGGATGTGCTATTTTGCCAGAAATGCACTTAGCTAGTTTGTCAGAGCTAGATTTAGAGGGACAGAAAGAGAAAGTGCGCCACTGGTATGAAAGTTTGCCAGAAGGAACGGCCACTGTTTCTGATGAGGAACCGCTTTTGCATGTAGACAATATCTCTTACCAATATAATGAAGAGAAGAAAGTGCTTGACGATGTTTCCTTGCAGGTTCATGCCGGAGAAATGCTCAGTATCGTGGGGAAAAATGGTGCTGGGAAAACTACATTGTCCAAAATAATTTGTGGTTTTATCAGGCGTATCAAAGGGGCTATTCATTATAAAAAGGCGGATATTACGCAGGAAAGCATTGCCAATCACGCTAAGAAGATTGGTCTAGTCATGCAAAATCCTTATCAGATGATATCGCAATCTATTGTCTATGATGAAGTGGCACTGGGATTAAGAACGCGTAATTTTTCTGAAGCAGAAACTAAAAAGCGTGTTGAAGAAACTTTGCGCATTTGTGGACTTTATCCTTTCCGTAATTGGCCAATTTCCGCGCTGAGTTTTGGTCAGAAAAAGCGTGTGACCATTGCCGCTATTTTGGTCTTAAAGCCGGAAATTTTAATCTTAGATGAACCAACAGCAGGGCAGGATTTTCATCATTATACGGATATTATGGAGTTTTTGCAAAAATTAAATCGCGAGCAAAATATCACGATATTGATGATAACTCATGATATGCACTTGATGTTGGAATACACAAATAGGGCGATTGTCCTGAGTGCTGGACAGCTTTTGGCAGATACAAAATGTGCAGCAGTTTTGACAGATATTAATCTCATAGACCACGCCAATTTGAAACTGACTTCGCTCTACTTCTTGGCAGAAAAATGCGGAATAGAAAATAAAGAAGATTTTGTGCAACGTTTTATTGCTTATGACAGAAAGGTTCGGGCGAGATGACTGATTTTTTAACATATGCACAGAAAGATAATAGTATCTATCGTTTAACCGGTACTAGTAAGTTGCTTTTCTTTTTGATTTGGTCTTTAGTAGGCATGATTACATATGATACGCGGATATTGTTTTTAATGTTAGTCATTAGCTTGATTATTTTTAAAATTGCCAAAATAGATTACCGGCAGATTTCGTTAGTATTTAAGGTTATCATGTTTTTTTTGTTTATCAATGTCATTGCCATATATTTGTTTGCCCCCAATCAAGGGACGCTTATTTATGGAACGAAGACGGTGATTTGTCATGTGGTAGGTCCCTATTATCTGACACAGGAGCAGTTGTTTTATGAAATGAATATCGTCTTAAAATATTTGATTGTCATTCCCGCTTCATTTATTTTTATCATTACGACTAATCCCAGTGAATTTGCCGCTTCGTTTAATAAGTTAAAAGTGCCTTATACGGTCTGCTATTCGGTGGCCTTAGCTCTACGCTATATCCCAGATATCAAACAGGAATTTGAAGAAATTAAAGATGCCCAAGAAGCGCGTGGTATCAATATTTCTTCTGGCGCTAAATGGACAGAGCGTCTGAAAAATATGTCGGCTATCATTTTCCCGCTGATTTTTTCTAGTATGGAACGCATTGATAGTATCAGTAATGCGATGGAATTGCGTGGTTTCGGCAAAAAAAATAGACGCACTTGGTATGCTGCGCGTCCGTATCGCCGACAGGATTATTATTTCATGGGGTCGCTCTGTATTTTTGCCGTTTTGGCATTAGCAGTCACTTTTTATCACGGTTCACGATTTTATAATCCGTTTCACTGAGAAAATATCGCTTACACCACGGATTTTAGTTAATTTTTATAGTGTTCGTGGTCAGGAAGGATAACGAAGAAAGGTTCTGAAGCAAAAGATGGAAAAAGGTAATATGAGACCAGCTTGGGTGGAAATTAATCTTGATACTATCAAACGCAATATGGAAATTATTCGGAAACAGGTTCCGTCCCATGTGGAAGTAATGGCGGTAGTAAAGGCTAATGCCTATGGTCATGGAGCAGTAGAGGTGGCTAAAACTGTTTTACAAAGTGGTGCAACTCGTCTAGCAGTTTCGGAGATGGATGAAGCTTTGGAATTGCGGCAACATGGTATTGAAGCGCCAATTTTGATTTTGGGAACTGTAGAGTTGAATCAGGCAGAATTAGCTCTGCAAAATAATATTACTCTAGCGGTTTATAATTATGATTTTGCTGTCGGTTTATCGCAAATTGCTAAAAAATTACACAAAACAGCGCTGGTACATATTAAAATAGATACCGGTATGGGACGTATTGGGTATCCGGCTACGCAAGAGTCTGTACAAGAAATAGCGCGTATTGCTCAGTTGCCAGACTTAACAATAGAAGGTATTTTCACGCATTTTGCTCTTGCCGATACGACAGTGCAGGACTATACAAAACTACAATATCAGCGGTTCTGTTTCGTCTATCAGGAATTAGCTAAGCTGGGCATAAATATTCCCGTGCACCATTGTGCCAATAGCGCAGCTATTGCTCAGTTGGATTGCTACGAAGACATGGTTCGGGCTGGCATCATTCTATACGGGATGGAACCATCAGCCGCTACGGATATGCGCCGTTTGCGGGGGGTGCGTCCGGCCATCAGCCTAAAATGTCGTATTATGCATATCAAAACTTTATCTGCTGGAGATAGTGTCGGTTATGGACGAAAATTTATCGCCACTAAGCCGACAGTTGTGGCAACTTTGCCGATTGGTTATGCTGATGGTTATACGAGATTATTTTCTGGCAAGGCATACGTTTTGATTCACGGTCAAAAAGCACCTATTTTGGGAAATATCTGCATGGACCAATGTATGGTTGATATAACGCATATTAAGGGTGCTAAGATAGGTGACGAGGTAGTTTTAATTGGTGAACAGGGCGGAAAAACTATCTCGCCAGAATTATTGGCAACGCTTATTGGCACTATTAACTATGAAATTGTTTGTATGTTGGGGAGACGTTTGCCACGTTGCTATTATCGCAACGGCAAGCTCTCAAAGATTGACAACTATATTTTAATGTGAATTTTTCTTTTCGAGAATATGGAAAATATCGTCTTCTTTTACGACGCCAATTAGTTGGCCGATGATTTCGCTGTGTTTAAAAATAAGGGTTGTTGGAATGGATTGAATGGCATATTTTTGACAAAGCTCTGGTTCGTCGTCAGTGTCCACTGTGCCAATATAATACTTTCCAGCGCCCTTTTTTTCTATATTTATGGCAATATCAAAAAAATTGTGACAAGGCTCGCACCAGCTGGCTTTAAAGATGACGATTACCGGTAAATCTGCTTTTAAGACATCTTCAGAAAAATTTGTTTGTGTGTACGTATTCATATTGTGGGGAATAAACCCGCTCGCCTCCTTATCATCTATTAGAAATACTCTACTTGTATTGGTCCTGATAGTCAATAAAAATCTGTGCAGTAAGCTCGCTTTATGCGGGTTTGCTTTTTTAATCATCAAAACCTATTACGCAGTAATTATACTTTAATAATTATCGTTATTGAGCGGAAAAAGGACAAAAATCCATTGGCAAAATATAATAAAAATGTTATAATGAAAAAAGTTTTTTCTCAAGAAACATAGATGGATTATAAAATGAAACATTGCAAACAAAAATAAATCTTTGATGATGACAGATATAGGTGATAAAAATGAATTTATTTCGCAAAAAAAATATTGCAGAGTTACAGAATATGGCAGCTCACTCTGCCCTAGAACGCAATTTGGGCGTATGGGATTTGATTTTTCTTGGAATAGGTAGTGTCATCGGCACCGGCATATTTGTCTTGACTGGTATTGGGGCAGCGCTCTATGCTGGACCAGGCATTTCTCTTTCTTTTGTTATCGCCTCTGTTGCCTGTTCTTTTGCTGGTTTAGCCTATGCAGAATACGCTTCTATGGTACCTTCATCAGGCAGTGCTTACACTTATACATATGCTTCTTTGGGAGAGTTTATCGCTTTTTTAGTAGGGTGGAATTTGATTTTGGAATATACCGTTACTTGTAGTACTGTAGCCGCTGGTTGGTCTGGCTATGTCCTTGGTCTTTTGGAGGCCAACGGCGTGCACCTTGCGTCATCTTGGACGACGGTACCAGCAGAAGGTGGTATTGTAAATTTGCCAGCCGTTTTAATTACCTTGTTTTTAGGTTTTTTGCTATTACGTGGGACGAAAGAGAGTATTGTTCTCAACCGCATTTTGGTATTTGTAAAAATCGCAATTATCGCCCTCTTTTTGTTTTTGGCGATACCACATATAAAAGTAGTTAATTGGCATCCTTTCCTACCGTTTGGTTACCATGGAGTAGTGGCGGGAGCCTCGATTGTTTTTTTTGCTTATATTGGCTTTGATGCTGTTGCTACGACAGCAGAAGAGGCGAAAAACCCTTCTCGTACCGTACCAATTGGCATATTGGGCTCGTTAGCAGTTTGTGCATTGTTATATTTTATCGTCGCCTTAGTCTTGACGGGTGTGATTCCTTATACGGAATTAAATAATGCCGAGCCAGTGGCTTATGCTTTGCGTGTTATCGGTTATCATTATGGGGCTATTATCGTTGCCTTAGGTGCTATCTGCGGTATTACAACAGTTTTGTTAGTTCTATTATATGGGCAGTCACGTATCTTTTTTGCCCTATCGCGTGATGGCATGATTCCAGCAGCGATTTGTAAGGTTCATCCGCAATATCATACGCCCTATTTAGTCACCATCGGTGGGTCAGTTTTAGTGGCGCTAATTGCTGGTTTAGCACCTATCAATGTAATTGCGGAAATGGCAAATATCGGTACGCTTTCTGCGTTTTTTGTCGCTGGATTTGGCGTCCTATATTTGCGTATTACGCAACCGAATATTGATAGAGGATTTAAGTGTCCGGCGATTAAATTTGTTTCTCCCATGGCAATGCTGAGCTGTGGATATTTGATGTACAATTTGCCGGCGTTAACCTGGGTTCGTTTTATTATTTGGACAGTTTTAGGAATTGTGGTTTATTTTTCTTATAGTTACAGTCATTCTGGTTTGGCCATTCCTAAATCAGTAAAATTGGCTTCTCGTAGGAACCCTTGAGGATAATTATTCGTATTTATAAAAATAGAGGTGGAGATATTCTCCACCTCTATTTTTATTGGAAATATTGTTTTATTTTTTCTAAATCAGTGGTTTCGCCTAAAGCTTGCATCAAGCGAATGGCGAGTGCCTCAGTGGTAAAGTAGCCCCCAGAAATAGCCCCTTCTCTGGCTGCTAGGATGCCAATCGGATATTTATCTAGATGAGCTCCATCATAGAGGCATTGGGTAGTGCTGACTATAGCAACGCCTTTTTGGACGGCCCTCTTTATAGCTGGAATAAAATTGTTTGAAGCAATCGTGGGGACGCCACCTGAACCAAAGCCCTCGACAATGATGCCTCGATAGCCGGCCTTGACCAGTAGGTCGATAAGGTCGGGCGGATTACCTGGCAATAATTTCAGTACACAAACCTTTTCTTCTAAGCGGTCGCACAGTTGGTAGGCATTTATAGGAGTAGTTTTTTCCTCTAGCCAAGTTATTGTGTCAGCTTGAATCTTGCCAGAGATGGAATGATTGATACTGGCAAAGCCGATAAAGTTTTCACTATATAATTTTTTGACGTAGAGGGCATTGTGAATGAGACCATTAAAGACGAGAAATATTCCGGCATGGTCACTTGCTGCTGTGAGAAAAGCATTGGTTAGATTAGCGGGAGCATCAGAGCCTGAAACTTCCATGGGCAGTTGTGAGCCAGTAATGGCGAGTGGTTTGGGGAAGTTTTTGAGGATATGGTAGAGGGCTGTCGCCGTATAAGCCATTGTGTCCGTACCATGTGTGATAACGAAGCCATCATAATCGTCCTTGACTAAGTCGACATAATGGGCCATGCAGAGCCACTCTTTTGGCGTGATGTTAGAGCTATCTATCTGCATTAATTCCTTGATTTCTATTTGGCCGATATTTCGTAACTGTGGCAATAGCTCTAGTAATTTATTGCCAGTTAATTGAGGTACTAAGCCATCGGAGGAGCGTTCACAGGCGATTGTGCCTCCAGTGGCAATCATTAATATTTTTTTAGGCATTGGTTTCATCCTTTTCATTGCTAAAGAATTTTTCAGAAAGGCTTCTGAGGACAGTTAAGGCATTGCTAAACTTTTTCACTTCTTCAGGGGTCAAGTTGACAATACCACAGGCTAAACGCGCCTTTATTTGGTCCTCATGTTTGGTGACGAACTTCTTTCCTTTATCGGTTATATAGATGTTGGTACAGCGTTTATCATGGGGATTGGAGCGCCTTTCAATGAGGCCATTTTGCCCTAAGCGGTGTAAAATGGGAGTTAGCTGTTGCTTGATGATGAGCAGGCGTTGACTAACTTGCGAAGGGGTCATTTTGCCTTCATAGGAGAGAAGCATGAGAACGGAAAATTGGTTAATGGGTAGTGGCAAGTTTATATTGCGAAAAATGCGATGTCGGAAAAAGAAGATGAGACCGATAAAGTCATCAATGATGGGATAAAATTTCTTATTCAATAATATTTCTGCTACTAAAAACATAGACAGATCAGTTCCGGGGGAAATATTACCGGTTATATTCGACAGCTATTTAGTGCCAGCAAAGAAAAGCGAAGCGACTATATACTGGCGAGATAAATGGTTTTTAGTGTCAGAAGAATTGGTTAAATACTTCATTCCGTAGCATATCTAAATATAGTGCGTTCCCGTTGGTCTATATTGGCAGAGTGTGCAGCAGTTTTACCACCTTTCTCTTTCTATTATCTGGTTAAACGTTGAACCTCTGCCATGTTCAACGTTATTAATATGTTTATCACATATATTTTGGCTAATGGTTATTGGAATTGTTTTTTCGTGAATATATATATACATATAATATCATACTATAATTTGGGAAAATTTTTATAGAAAAAATTATTTTAGAAAAGGAGCTTATTTTCTGATTTTATTGTCAATTCTTTTACTGATAATTATTGCTTGACATTACAATAAATATACTATACTATAAAGTTCGTATATAGTAAATATTTATTTACTATATAGGCGCTTTTCCCCTGTGGAATCAAGCAATTTGTTTCCATCCGGAAGAATGCTTCAGGATTAATATAATATTTATTTATGTGGAGGGATTTTTGTGGCTGAAAAAGGCAGAATTGCTGCATTAGGCTCAGTTTTAGCGATATGTGCAGTGCTTTTTTTTGTGTCTGGCTGTGGCAATAAAAAAGAGGCTCAGCCAACAGCAGTACCGGTGGCGGCTATTTCCATTACTCCGAAAGATACACCGCTGACTTTTGTCTATCCAGGTGTGGTCAAAGCGATGAATGAAGTAAATGTCCAGTCACGCGTGTCTGGTTCAATAGTAGCAAAATATATTCAGGGAGGGCAACAAGTTAGTGCAGGCCAAGCATTATACAAGATAGATGATAGTACATATATCAGCGCTCTCAATCAGGCACGGGCAAATTTAGCACAAGCAGAAGCGCAGTTAAGCAATGCCCAGCAGGATTTGTCGCGTTATGCGATGCTGATAAAGAGTGGTGGAATTTCTGCCCAGACATATACTAATCAGGAACATACGGTAGCAGCCTATCAGGCAGCAGTGGCAGCTAATCAAGCGATGGTCAATCGAGCTCAAACTGACTACAATAATACGACAGTCTACGCGCCTATTTCAGGTCGCCTTGGCGTTAATGATGTTTCTACTGGTACATATGCGACAGCGGGGAATACGACTTTAGTTACTTTAGGGTCTATTAATCCTGTTTTTGTGCAGTTTAATATCAGTGAAAATGAGTATTTACAGTTTAATCGTATTTTTAATGGCAACTTTGTTGGCAAAGAAGTACATCTCACTTTGAGTGATGGTTCAACTTATCCAATTGCAGGTAAGATTGTGCAGGTGGATAAACAAGCTTTAGCCAATGGTACTGGGACATTGACGGTGAAGGCAGTTTTTGCTAATCCGCAGCATCTGCTTTTGCCTGGAATGTTTACGCGCATTAGCTTTACTGGCGAAACGGTCAAGAATGCCATCTTGGTACCGCAGTTAGCTGTACAACAGATGTTGGATAAATCTTATGTCATGGTTGTTGGTGCCGACAATAAAGCGAAGATGACAATGGTAACATTAGGAGCTAAGACTGGCGATTATCAAATTATCACTAGTGGCTTAAAGGCTGGGGATAAGGTTATCGTAGAAGGTTTAACGACCCTAAGACCAGATACGCCTATTCAGGCGAAGATGTTGAATATGTCTGAATTGACGGCTATTTTAAACAATCAGGCTTTGCAGAAACCGGATGCTAAAACAACGAAAAAATAGGAGGCGATGAACTTGGCAAGATTTTTTATCAATAGGCCGATTTTTGCTATCGTCATCTCTCTTATCATTGTTCTGGTTGGGACAATTTCTATGACCCAACTGCCAGTGGCACAGTATCCGCAAATTTCTCCGCCGACCATTGTCGTTAGCGCCTTCTATAATGGCGCTAATGCGGGGGTCGTTAATGAAACTGTGGCACA
>JAHHSQ010000005.1 GCA_020025135.1 Pectinatus sp. | reverse complement strand
GTAAATTACCTTATAAACAATAAAGCTATTTTTCAACAAAGATATAATCCACTTTATATATATTGGTAAACAAATAAAACTAATGAAACAGCAAAATTATCAAACCAGACGACGCTCTTTATTGTAATAATATAATGTAGCCATTAAGGCATAAAAATTTATCAATAATAAAGTAATTGCTGCTCCCCAAATTCCCAAAAAAACGATAAAAACACAATTAAACAATAAACTCAAGATGGCATATACCTTAGCGATACTGAGCATTTCATTTCCTAAACCATTCGCAGCTAACCATTCGTTATAAGGAGTGTAAATACCTTGCAACCCCCCTGCACAAATAACTATCAACGATAACCAAACTCCCCAATTAGGATAGATTCTATTGTAGTAAAACGCGAATAATGCATATACGCAGATAAAACATCCCACAGATAAAATAACATTTATCAAAATATTTAATTGGACATATCGCAGAGAATAGCTACGCCTTTTTTCGCAAGATTTAAATTGAACACTAGAAATAGATTCACTAATCAACATAATAGGCAACGAAAATGCACAACAAAGCGAAAAAAGTCCGACATCTGTCGCTCCACAAAAATAACCTATTATCAATTTATTAATTTGCCCAGATGGCGTACTTATAATACGAGAAATATAATTTTTTATGCCAAATTCTTCATTTACTATCCATATCTCCCGCCAATACAATTTTTTATGTTCGACTTTAACGAATAGATACTTGCTAAACGTGGCAATAAAGGCTATAACTGGTGTCAAAAGAAAGGCCCACAGACAAAACTGTACTGTCAACAAATCGTAATACACGCCGATAACAATCCCACAAAAATAAAGCAATTTACAAAAGAATTTATAAGCTGCCAAATGGTAAATTTCTCCAGTGGCCTTGAGCAATTCCCCTGCTACAAAAGGCAAAACACATGATATGGACAAACTGGAAACAGCCATCAAATATGCACCTATTTTATTGTGGAGTAAATCGTCTATAAAAAATGATAACCCATAAATACAAATGGCAAAACTAATCGCTATATAAAATAAGATGATAAGAGCTAGTTTTACAATACTACGTATCTTATCTTGATCTCTAGTTTCTATCAAAATCTTGGCAATACTGACAAAAAAACCAAATTCAAAAAAAACTGCCACAAAATTAAGTACGGCGCATACAAGAGAAAATACGCCGTATTCATGTGCCCCTAGAGCCTTCGGCAAATAAACTGTCAATAAAAAACCTAGTCCAAGCGAAATCACATTAGCAAAAGTCAATATGCCGGTCTGTCTTATCTTTGAATTTTGTAAAAGAACTTGAAATTTAGCCATCATAGTAGTTGTTTCTCAACAGCAAAAGCTATCTCCATAGCCTGAAACTGTTGCCAAAGCGGTACACAATCTGCCTCTTTTCCTCGTAAAGCATTGGCAAAAACTTTCATTTCTTCTTTTAACCCTTTTTCTACTATCTTAGTGGATTTTAACTCACACTTAAATCCATAAGTGTCTAATGATTGAAAATTGTGCATACGCATCATTTTCCCATCAAAAAAGACGTCCATTGTTTCTTTTGGATAATCTTTATTGCCCATGGCAGTGTAAATAAGATTGCAAACCGAACCATCTTGATAGGAAATCGTCGCAATGTAATTATCACGTGCTGAATAATAGTTATTACTTGGCTTAACAGAATGAGCGGTAACTTTTTCTACCTTACTTTGGGTTAAGAAATTAAATATATCATAGATATGACATGCTTCGCCAATGTTACGCCCGCCCCCCTCTTCTGTATGAACCCAATGATTTAATGGTATATAACCAGCATTCATAGTATAATTGACCACCAACGGATTCATGCGCCGCTTCGTGCATTTCGCAATAAACTGCATATACGGAGAATAACGACGATTAAAGCCAGTAAATAGGAGGGGCTTAGAACTATTATTGCCCGCATAAAATTTTTTTATAGCATCTAATTCTATCTTATTCAAGGCGAGCGGTTTTTCTACAAAAACGTTTTTACCAGCATGCAAAGCCTGCAAAACCATCTCAGCGTGAAAATTATGTCTGGTAGCTATTAATACTGCCGTCACATTATGGTCAGCCAAAATCTTATCGTAATTTGTAGTCGCATAATCAGCCTGAAATTGATTTGCCACTGCTTTTGCATTTTTACCAGTTCTATTCATAACAGCTATCAACTGAAAATCATCTTGCATACGACTAATATTTGGCAAATGCATACGTTTAGCAAATTCTCCAGCACCAGCAACAGCTAAACCAATTTTTCCTCGTATGAGAGGCCGTTTGTGCAAAACTATAACATCATCTTGACATCTGCTTTCTTGTGGATATTCAAATAATGCTATTAATGGTTTGTCAGTTGCATTTTCTACTGTTTCATAAGCCTGTGTAGCTTCAGCCAAAGGGAACACATCATCTATTAATTCTTCAACTTGTAATTTGTTTTCTGCCAACAAGCGTACTATTTCCTGCATATTACGATTTTCCGTCCAACGAACATAAGCAAGTGGGTAATCAAGCCCTTTCTCTTCGTAATTTTCATCGTATCTACCTGGACCATATGATGATGAAATAAATAAATCTAACTCTTTTTCATAAAAATCTGCGCGTTTTAAATTCAATCCAATATCTCCTACTACAACAACGCGCCCTTTTTTACGACACATTTGAAAAGCCGTAGATATAACTTCATCTGATTTGGTAGCAGCCGTGATTATAACCCCATCTGCACCGCAACCTCCAGTAAATTCTGTAACCTCTTGTAGAGCGGCCATTCCTGGTTTAATAGCTATATCTGCCCCATGTTCCAAAGCCAATGCAACGCGCTTGCTATCAAGATCGCTGACAATGACGCGACACCCATTAGCTTTTAATAACTGAACAGTAAACTGCCCTATAATTCCCAAACCAATGACCACAAATGTTTCTCCTAATGTCGGTTTTGCCCTTCGCACCCCTTGCAACGCTATTGATCCGATAGTTACTGTACTAGCTGACTTTAGCGAAACTTTATCAGGTACTTTAACTAATAAATTGCGTGGGATACTCAATTTTTCTGCATGAAAAGCGCATTGTGCCCCTGCACAAGCTACCTTATCTCCTACCTTAATATCTACTATATCGTCGCCCACACCAATGACTATTCCGGAAGCAGAGTAACCAATTGGATAACCAGTTTCTATTTTCCCCTTTACCAGCTGACGCGTTTTATCAAAACCATCCCTCTTGAACATAGCAAATACTTTCTTTACATTCTGTGGTTCTTGTAAAGCTCGTTTCCAAATAGGTTTAGCAGTGACTCTAATATTAGCCACCTCTGTGCCAATGGAAATGCAGGAATAACGAGTTTGTACTAAAATATGTCCTTTTTCTACTTGTGGAGAGGGTACATCTTCTAAAACAGCTTGTCCCTTGTGAATTAATACTTGTTTCATAAACTTCCTCCAATAATTCCCTTTGTATCAACAACTTCTTTCCCCACCCAAATATCTGTTGGTAATTTTTTAAATGGTGTATGGTCAACTAAAATAACGATGATATCGGCATCTTTAATTGCCTTTTCTATTTCATTATTTAATCTCACATTATGATACTGCGCCAATTTAGCTGGTAAATTATCGATATTCGGTTCTACTACCGTAATCGGACACTGCATATTGCGCTCGGCAATTTTTTCCACAATATACATAGCTGGACTTTCTCGCAAATCATCAATATCTGGCTTAAATGCTAAACCCAAACAAGTTACTTTCTTTATTCCCTCTTTTTCCAAAATTGATTCTATTTTTCCGATAACAAATTCTCGCTTATCATCATTAATTTCTCGCGCAGTGCGAATCAATTTTGCTTCATGCGGAGCAGAACTAACAATAAACCACGGGTCAACAGCAATACAATGTCCCCCTACTCCAGGGCCTGGTTGCAAAATATTAACGCGCGGATGATGGTTAGCTAATTCTATCAATTTCCAAACATTAATACCTAATTTATCACAAATACAAGACAATTCATTTGCAAAAGCAATGTTGACATCACGGAAAGAGTTTTCAGTCAACTTTGTCATCTCTGCAGTTTTAGCATCTGTTTCCAATAATTCTCCTTCTACAAACTGCTTGTAAAAATGCACCGCTTTTTGCGTTGATTCAGAATCGATACCGCCGATTATGCGGTCATTATGAACTAATTCATATAAAATCTTTCCTGGCAACACTCTTTCTGGACAATGCGCAAAGTACAATTTTTTGTCACACAAAGCGGGAACTTTTTCTAGAACCCATTTTTTGATATTTTCTGTTGTACCTACTGGGCTTGTGGATTCTAAAATAATTAAATTGTCCTCTTCCAAATAAGGGGCAATTTCCTCAGCTGCCGCCTTTACATATGAGATGTCTGGTTCTTTATTTTCCTTAAATGGCGTAGGCACAGCGATAATATATACATCTGCTTTCTGAGGTGTGGTATAGGCTATCAATTTCTTATCCTTGACCACAGTCTGTACTAATTTTTTTAAACCTGGTTCAACAATGTGAATATTTCCAGCATTAATTGTATCAACTATATGTGGAATACAATCCATTCCATATACTTGAATTCCATTACTTGCCAATAACGCTGCTGTTGGCAAACCAATATACCCCAATCCTATGACATTAGTTGTTTGCATTCTCAACAATCCCTTCCTCATTTTTCATAAACTAGCTTCATTTGTCTTCCTACTGAATGCAGAGAAAACGCGTCTAAATTTATATCAACATCATTATCTTTAGTAGCCATTGCCATTTTTATTGTCTGCCAAAAAGAATTTTTATCGCTTTGTTTATATATAAATACATTTTTATTATCAACTAAGTAATTGATATTCGCCGTATTGGCTGCTATTACCTTTGTCCCCAGTGTCAAAGCTTCTAAAACAACCATCGGTAACCCTTCCCAGCGAGATGGTAAAAGCAAAAAATCAGCCTGTTGGATATAATTATACGGAACATTTGTATCTGATATATAAGTCAGCTTTACACCCGTTGCCAATTTAACGCCAGCAACAACCATTTGCAATTCACGATTGCCAATAATATAAAAATGCACTGGCATTTCAATAAATTTTTTTTCTTGCAAAAAAGAAAAAAGAATATCATATCCCTTTTGAAAATTATAACGCGCCACTACAATAATGTTCAATTCTTTAGAAGAAAACATATGCGTCAAATCAGTGGTAATTTTAGGTTTTTCAATGGCATTAGGCACAACAAATATTTTCTCAACATCTTTTTTCCGATAGAGTTCCCTCGTCAGATAAATTTTGTCTTCATCTGATAAAACAATGACCTTATCACTGCCAATGACCAAACTATTTTTGATAACTTTACGTAAAAATCTCCGCAATGGTTGGTGCATAAAGTCATACTTTCTAATGTGTAAACCATGAAATGTTAGCACCTTCTGCTTCATAGGAAACAATAAAAAATATACTGTTGGCAATAAATTATGAAAATGAATCACATCTATCTGATGTGATTTAATAAATCTATATATCATATAGATATTTTTAATAGACCAATTATCCACGAACATAACTTTTACATTGGATAATTTATAAAAGTCCTCAACCATTACTCCTTTTTGACCAAAGACATACATTTCTTCTTGTGGCATTGCCTTACAAAAATAATATACCGCCCTTGGCCCTCCACCCAAAGAAAAGTTTTTTAAAATATGGGCTATTTTCATTTTCTTGCACTGCTCTCTAATACTTCGCGATAAATTTCTAATGTGTGTTTAGCCATTGCCACGTCAGTAAACTCATTTAAAGCTCTTTTTTGTGCATTTCTTCCCAAACTCAATCTTAAATTTTCATTCTGCAATAACTGTTTAATCGCTCTACGCAAATCTTCTGTGTTACCAGGCTCTACGACTAAACCTGTTTTCCCATTCTGATTTACATAGGGCACACCTGTCGGTAAGTTGGTGCTGATAACTGGTTTTCCACACATTTGCGCCTCGACCTGAACGATGCCATATGCTTCTGTAATACTGACAGATGGTAAAACAAAAATATCACAGGCATGGAAATACTGCACTAATTTTTCATCGGAAATATCAGATTTAAAAAATATCTTATCCTGCATACCATATTTACGCACGAACTCTTCCAGTTTTGCTTTTAACACACCCTTGCCAACGATGATTAAATTCGCATCGATTTCTCTCATTGCATCCAATAAAATTTCTACACCCTTATAATAAACCAGCCTACCAACAAAAAGTAGTAACGGTTTATCACCATATGTATTTTTTAAGCGTTTCCCTAATAACTTATTTTCTGGATTTATATGTAAACTATTATCTATACCAATTGGGACAACCGATGTCTTATCACTATATCTACTTAATATATTGGAATATTTTATCAAGTTAGGTGATGTAGCAATAAATCTATCTACATTATTAAAAAAACACTTTCGAACAGGGGTATAAAATTTATTCAAAATTTTTTGTCTAACTATATCAGATTGATAACTAAGAACCAGTGGTTTTTTATTATGTGACAGCAAATAAGCCATATCACCAAATGGATAGGGAAAATTAAAATGAAAGATATCGACATCTAAGTCATTCAAAGCTTTCACCATGCCAGGAGCAATCGGTGTCGAAGCAATAGTCCGCCAATTTGCCACCCTCACAACTTTGATCTTATCACCATAAATTTCCACTTGTCGTTTATTTTCTTCATTTGCTACAACAATCTCTACCTTCTCTACCTCTGGTAAAGCACTCAATCCCTTAGCTAAAGTTCTCACATAATATTCAATACCACCTATTTTCGGCGGATAAAATTTATTAACCAATCCAATTTTCATTGCTTACCTCTTTCTCAGGCATTACTCCCCATCTACGCCTTCAGTACTATTCTTGATAAATAAAACACGCACAGTCTGTATTATCAAAATTAAGTCGACATAAATGCTGCTCTCCTGTACATACATCAAGTCATAAATCAATTTATCGTAAGCAGTAGTATTATATTTACCATAAATTTGCGCCATACCAGTGATACCAGGCTTGACATTATGACGATAATTATATTCTGGAATTTCCCTTTGAAACTGCTTTACAAAAAAGGGGCGTTCTGGCCTAGGACCGACCACACTCATCGAACCAAACAAAACATTAAAAAACTGTGGTAACTCATCTAACCGCATCCGTCGTAAAATATTACCCACTCGCGTAATGCGCACATCATTATCACTAGCCATTACTGGACCTGTCGCCTTTTCAGCATCTTTTTGCATCGTTCTAAACTTATATACATAAAAGGTCTTTCCGTATAACCCTACCCGTTCTTGTTTATAAAAAATCGGTCCAGCACTATCTAATTTTATCAATATAGCAATAAAAAACATCGGCAATGATAAACCTAGTAACGAAAAAGTGGCAAAAACGACATCGAATAACCGCTTCAAAAATTTCTTTTCCATTCCCATTTTCATATATTTAGGGCGAAAAAGCGGAATATCATCGATTTTATCCATACCAATGCGACTGCAATACAATTCATAGATGCTTGGCATAATCAAAATATCCTTCTGCATGCCCTGACAAATATCAACCAGCATCGCTTTTTTGGTCAAATCTATGTTCGAACCCAAAATAACCAAATCAACCATCGCTATTTTAGTTGCCCAATCCACCTGTACGTCATCAGACAGAATATTTTTTATGACATACTTAAATTGTCGAGATGATTCCAGCCGCCTTTTAATATGTTCACATTCAGATTTGTTGCCAATCAAGAGTGTGCCTTTTACTTTTTCTAAACTGTTTATTACACGCCAACAGATATTCTGCCATACATTTAATAACAGTATTTCTAAGACAGCTGTTATCAGCAAAACACCACGCGAATAGGAAAAAGCACGCAGATAAAAACTAAGTGCCATCATAATAATGAGCGAATAAAATGTAGAAAGAACTATACCAATAAAAATTTCTCCATAGCGTTTTTTAGAAAGAGTAAAAAGCCCGTAAATATTAAACATTATCAACATAATGATTATATGCAATGGCAACATTTGATAATATATCAAGGTAGAAAATTCTCCAGAGCATACCTTTAACACGATATATACCGAGCAATAAACAGAAAGGGCTATACAAAGCACGTCCCCCAATATTAAAATAACTTTCCTTATGAAAGGTAAATCATAGCGAACAGACATCTCTTATCTCCATCATAAATTAATAAATACACCAAATCATAATAATATAGCTACAATTATTTCCATATCATATGTCCTAATTTAGCCTGTAGTTCTATTTTATGCGTTACAGATACATATATACCTGTGATAAGCCAAAATAAATATGTAGGCAACTTCAAATAGTGGCCACAAAACAACACATCGGTAAGAAAATTGACATTATAAGAAATCAATGTCAAAAGATATGCTATACTCATTATTTCTCTCTTCTTACGCCATGTTTTAATGGCATCATAATAGAGATAAATAAATAAGCTCAACAAACCGATAAAACCGATGCTCCCTGCTTGTGCTAATATATTCAAAAAAACATCATGGGCATGAAAATAAAACTTCTTTACCTCTGTTGGAGCGTATTTATAGCGATAGGCTTCATAAAAATTACCTACTCCTACACCAATTATCGGATGGTCTTTAAACATATTTAAACTGGCCTGCCATAGATATATCCTCTCCTTATTAGAATTATATCCATCTGTATTCAAATGGATATTGTCAATAGATTTCAATCTCGCAGCATATGTATAATTATGAAAGGGATTAAAAAAAATAAATGCACTAATAAAAACTATGAGGAGTATTGATGGCAAACCAAATACTAATCTTTTTTTCCATCCCATAAAAATCAAAGAACAAACGCAAAAACTAAGCAATGATATCCACATAATTCTCGTTCCGGATAAAATAACTGCTGGAATATTAACGATAAAAGTAAAAAGAAAAAATAAATATAAATATGTATTAATTTTTTTATATCCAAAAGCTAACACGGCAAAAATTATAGGCAGAAGTAAAGTCTGAGCTCCCGCCCACAACATAATATCAGAGAAATAGCCAATGATACGAAAACAGTATTTTATCATCCCCATATAATATTGATAAATTACATACAAAGCATTCGTACTTAAGACAGCTGAACCAACTGTCAATAAAATTAACGCTCGTCGTTTAGTAAACCGACAAAAACACATAACCCCTATGCCAACTAACGGACTAACATACACTGATTTAAATGCCTTGAGTGACTGCTTAAAATTTGCACTGTCATAATGAAGCATCACTGTCAAAAATATCGCTCCAATAAATACACCAATAAATTGTAAATGATAGGATTTTAAATGTATTTTCTGGCCTTTCCATAAGTAATTAATCACGCCAATGGCGAATGCTATCGTCAAAAAATTACACGGTAAATCTATCCAAAACGTGCCCACAAATAAAATCACTAAAAGATAAATAATGTTGTCTACCGTCATACTATTGTTCACACAGAACAAACTCCCTCTGCTAAAATAAATATGTTTACCCATAAATACTCTGCTCTTCAACTTCATGCATACATATGCTGATTTTTGTCAATATGATAAAAATAATCGTTACCAAATATCGGGTAATCTCTTAAAAATTTATAATAAAATATTATACTTTATAACGAAACACTAGTATCTTTTGCCCTAAGTAATTTAAAACAGTATAAAAGACCATACCCACTAACATCGCCACTTGATTAACATCAAGTAACGATAACGATATATCTTTTAACAAATACATAGTAAACGGTTTAGCGCATCCATAAGCTATAAAATAACAAATCAGCAAAAGCAAAATAAACCTTCCCATTTCTTGCCATGTATAACCATGACAGGAAAACGTATAAAATTTATTTAGAAAATAACTCACTATACCACCGACGATGTAGGCAACAGCCGAAGACCCCCAGTAACCCAGTAAAAAAACATTATAACAGAAAAACATCACTGCAATCCCTGTAAAAGTATTTACAATTCCCACCAAGACAAACTTTACAAAAGTATTTTGTATATGCATTTTATCTCTCTACTTCTCTAAATGTCTTAACTCGGCCAATGCCTGAGATAAATTATCTGCATATTTTTCTAAACCAAGCAAATTTTTCTTCAATTGCTCAGTTGAGCTAGCTCCAACAATCGGAACTATTCCTTGATAAAGTGACCACAATAAGGCCAAATGGTTTCCCGGAATTTCATATTTATCGCTGATATTTAAAAAATAATCTATACGCTCTCTATACTGTCGATAAAAATTCTTGGTCTTATCATAAGATATCTTCTTGCTTTTACTAATGCGTGAATCATCTGGAATGCCATTTCTATATTTCCCCGTCAAAAAACCTTGGCAAAGAGGAGAATAGCCAAACATACCAACGTCATTTTTCTCACAAAAATCTTTTACCCCATTTTTCTCTACCTTTGTCACGGCATAAGAATATATGAATTGCTCGGCAATCGGTTTTTCCATATTCAATTGCTCACAAACGGCATGGCACTCTTCTAATGCTTCGCGAGGCCATTCAGATGTAGCCCAATAGAGTATTTTACCGCTATTTATCAAATAATTATAAGTACGCACAATCTCCTCCATCGGCACTGTAGGGTCATATCGATGAGCATAATATATATCTATATAATCCATTTGTAATCTTCGCAATGATTCTTCCACCGCCCAAAGGATATGTTTTCTTGATAAACCACGCTCATATGGACTATCTCCCATTGGCCAATAACACTTCGTATGGATGATATATTGCTGTCGTGGGTATTTTTGTAGAGCTTGTCCGACTAACTCTTCCGCTTTACCCTGCCCATACATATTAGCCAAATCTATGGAACGAATGCCCAACTGCCAAGCCGTATCAACCATTTCTTGTGCAAACTCTGGTTCAGCATGTTCTGTTCCCACTGTTAAAGCAAAACCAATAGTAATCTTACTAACAACCAAACCGGATTTTCCAACCTTCACGTATTCCATAATATTATCGTTTCATCTCCTTATACAGATGATAGATATTGATAAGATAATTGCTAGAGAGTTTTACGACATCTACTTTAGAGTCATAATCATCCTGCCAAGTTATCGGTATTTCTCTTATGTTATACGAATGTTTCTCCGCCTGTAAAAGCAACTCAGCACAATAAAACCAACCCGAACGACGACTAGTAATACTGAGCAGTTGTTCAGCGACACTTTTTCGAAAAAATTTAAAACCACACATAGCATCATCTATATGTGTAGAAAAGACAATTTTCAACAGAGTATTCAAGCCATATGACGTGATAGTGCGAATTTTTTTTCTGCCAATGACCTTTGATGCCTTACTATTTCGCGAGCCATTGACAATATCCACTGTCGGTTCACTGTCAAAAATAGCCATCACTTCATCCAAATAATTCAATTTAGTAGATAAATCTATATCTAAATAACCAACTACATCAAGTTTATTTAGACGAAATCCATGCTGTAATGCCAATCCTACTCCCTTACCAGGTACTTTATAATATCTAGCAACTGGATATTGGCTACAAAATTGCTCTGCCATTTTTTGCGTCGCATCCACAGAACCATTATCCAATATAGTGAGCATATATCTATCAGCAAAATTATTTTCCATATAATCACAAAGATTACTCAAACCATTCAAGAGCCGTCGTTCTTCATTATATACCGGCAACAAAATATTTATTTTATTTTTTCCCATATTATTTACTAAAACTCCTCGATCATAGTTTCTCTATCCCCATAATCAAATACTCTTGTTTTTTAAAAATTAACCTTATCAAAACATCGAAATACCGCATAATAACCGATAAAATAAAGAATAATCCACTAAAACAAAAGGAAATCATTCCCATCATAGAGGCCCAACCTGGCGCAATATCTCGATGAGAAAAATACATGACAAAGGTATAAACAATCATGATCAGAGAAATTATTGCCATAACAATTGCCAATGCCTGCGTAATTTTGGAAAAAATATCTGTAAAAAGAATCAACGAATCAATTGCCGTATTAAATTTCAATTTAGAATTGCGAAATGTCGAGATACTTTTTACGGTAAAATCATATTTGACATTGTATACACGTAAACCACTAAAAGAATAAATGGCTTTGCGATAGGGAATGCACGTATTCAATTTATTGATACGATTAATCACGCGACGAGATAAAACACGACATACTTCCGTTTGAATTGGATAGTTGCCTCGATTGTAACGATTATAAACCATATAAAACAGCTTAGACCAAAACTTAGTGCCACGTTTAGGAGAAATACTAACCACATCATAATTTTTCATAGACAAATTATAAATGTTCATTATCATTTCTTCTGTATATTGACAGGAAATATCATCAAATTCAAAAATAAAATCGCCTATCGCTAAATCAACACCTGCTTTCATAGCATGTTCTATTCCTTGATAAAAACTCATATGAATGATTTGAACGATGAGATTATTATTTTTATACTTGCCTAATTCTTCTTTTATAAAAGTCAATTCATCTGCATCCGCTCCATCATCGACAAAAATAAATTCATAAGAAAGAAAATTATTTTGATAAATTGGCAAAACATCTTGTAAAAACGATTTTATCGAATTTCCATCTCGATGCAAATAAACGACTATCGATATAAAATTTTTTTCTTTATTTTTTATCATCATCTTAACACCTCATCCAAATCATATACCGTATTAATTTTACCTGAAAGCACGCTGATAAAACGCGGGTAAGCGTTTTATTCGTGAATAAGTGTCGGCCGAGAATCATCGATTTCTGAAGCCTGTAAAATTGGTTTCATAGAATATAACGATTTCTCATATTGGAAAGTATATTCTTCTCGGAGATATTTTCTCGCCAAATTCGCCATATACGGAAAGGCCGTCTGAGGTTTATGCGGACAGATATTACAATTTCCTAACTGTTCTGGCGTACAAAATGCCGAATTATTTTTTTGACAAATAAATCGTGGCAACTCTTCGTAGCTAGTATCATGTGGGGTAAAAGTCACTGCCGTGAGAGAGTGATAACCTGTTTTTCCAAATGGCATAATGGAAAAAAATGGACCATCCATAACTGTAATGCCAATATCGCGCAAAGCACTATTCTCCGTTTTACAAAGAATAATTTCGCACAATTCATATTTAATTTTAAAAGGATTGTATTGCGATTTATGTTCTGTTTGAATTTTTTTTATAATTTGATTAGTGGAAGCATAGGTAGCATTTAAGACAAAATCACTCTTATATTCCGCTCCATCTGCCATTTTTATAACATAATGCGTATCATGTTCAACAATCGTATTTATGCGTGCCGCAAATTTCATTTCTATATGGGGAAATTTTTGCAATTCAGCCATAAAATAATCACGTAAAAGCAAAGCATCATATGTATATTCTTGAGTGAGAAAAGCACCATCACAAAGGTCATGCTTAAAATATTTATTTACATCTAAACTCTCACACTTAATCTTGGCAGCATCACAAAATTTCTTAAATTGCTTGGCCGTAGTCCAAGAAAAATTACTAGATGTAGCATAAACCTGTTTAAACGTATCTAAAATGGAGAAAGGAAAATCTTCACAGAAACGTTCAAAATAATGGGCCGATTTTACCGCTGTTGAAATTGAGCGCGGATAATGATACCCCATATGCACGCGAGCTTGATTGATATAGGTAGCCCTAGCAAAACTATCATTATCGTATTCTAAAACTAAAACTTTCTCTCCCTTTTTAGCACAGAAAAGAGCCGCATATAAACCGTATAAACCTGCTCCAATAATTATTTTATCAAACATATTCTCTATTACCTTCTTTATGATATCGCCTTAAATATTGCAAATTGAGAAAAATATCGCTCCCCATCAGTAAATATAACACCATAACACCAGCCTCTGCTCCATATAAATACACTGAAGTCGGCATTGCCACCATGGGAAATACCATCTCTCCTAAAGAAACAAGTAATACAACGCCATAAGCCTTATATGACACCTGAAAATACCTTCGCAATATCAATTTTAATACCAATAACCCCATCAATAAAAACAGCAAAATTTTACTAAAGAACACATTATAACAACAGACAAACAATTTTAAGGCATATGTATGCATAACAAATTGTGGATTATTAAGTAAAATACGAATATATTCATTCCGTAAAGTAGCAAAGTATTGTGGAGTATCATATTGTATACTGCTATCATGACGTTTAACAAATTCCACCCCTGCAGCATCTATGAAAGTTATGCCATATGGATTTGCTTTGTAATACCACTTTCCTTGCTGTTCTGGCCCGCTATTCCACCCCAAACCAATATATGCTGTATGCCAAGGCCCAAAAGATGTAACTGTACGATTTATACCATAAGCCCGCAAACATAAATTAGGTATTATATTATTGAAGATATTCATACTCAACACTGAAATAATCAAAATAAAAATTATAGAAAAATATTTTTTATACTTGCAAAGTAATAAAACAGCTAAATAATCCACCAACAACAGGCACACTATACCGGCATCATCACGAGGTATATTGGAAACGGCAATAATAAAATTTATAAACAAAAAAAGAAGCCAGAATTTTTTATCCACTTTTTTACGCCGATATAAGAAATAGATAAATGGCATAGTGCTAAGAACCACCCAGCCCATCACCCAATAAGAGTCATCTAAATATTTAAGAAAACCATGTCTCATGAGCAAAAAAAGCGCTATATTCGAAAAAATGCTAAGCGGTATAGATTTGTAGATATAATAAGTAATAATTGGATAAATAAACAATACGAAAAAAAATGCTAGCAGTTGTAGTACTATAAACAACTTTGTCGCTGATACTATCTGTAAAAAATGTCCCAAAAAAGCTAGATAAAAATAATAACTAACTGAGTGGTCTTGTAACGCAGAAAAATTCTGCAATACTTGTGCCCAAGTACCTCCTCTTGGTATATTCATACATTCATTAAACATATCTATGCGGCAATTCATAAAATTTAATCTGTAATGCCCACGCGTTATAATCATAAAAACAAGAGCAGAAACGATGCTATACAAATATAAATACAAACTCGTCCTGCATATTTTTAACATTTTTCTTCCCTCAAACTTTCAATATAAATCTACACTCTCATCATTTACATATGTCATTTAAAATAGATACTAACTCTTTTAAAACCGCTTCTGGTTTAATACCATCTAAACAACGATAATCATCACATTTTTTTCTAATTTCATCACTACACGGATAACAATCTAATCCTTGTGGATAAATTAAATGCACCTTATCACCGTAAGGAGCCCAGTGTAGATGAGATGTCCCAGCAAAGATGACAATTTCCGGTGTACCAACAGCTGCACAAATATGGGCTGTGCCGGTGTCTACGGAAAGTAAACAATCCACTTGCTCCAAGAGATATCCCAGTGCAGGCAACGTGGTTTGACCAGCGAAATTATACAACGGTAATTCACTCTTAGCTTGCAGGCGAATGCCAGCTGCTTTATCCGGTTTACCACCTACTAAAATAAAATTAGCATCTAATGGAAATTTATTGATTACATAGGCAAATTTTTTGATTGACCAATCTTTGTACGCTACTCCACTATGTATACAAAGAGCAATATTGTAACGCTTTTGGGGTAGCAGAGCTAAAAATTTATCTACTTTATTCTTATCTTCTGCTGTCGGTATCGGCAAAATCATTTTGGCTTCATCGGTTCTTCCTGTCAAACGGTTAATAAATATTTCGTGATTTTTCACCTGTTGTGTTTCTGCAAAATTATAATTTATAGGGAGAAGTTCCGTATAAAGAAGCTGTAAATACCAATTACGCTTGGTTATTTTCTCAAAACCAATGCGTTCTGGTATATTCGCCAAAAAAGCAATCAAAGCTGACCTTGGTTTATTATCTATCACGATTGCTGTAGAAAATTCCCTTTGCCGTATTTTTCCAATCAATGTCCACAAACCAGCCATCTTTTTCTCATGACTATAATCATAGGTTAACACTGCATCAATGACTGGATTATTCTCTACCAAAGAAACCGTCAATGGTTTGACTAACATTGTGATTTTAGCATTTGGATATGCTCGCTTTAGTAGATAAGCTGCACTAGTGGCCATTACCGTATCGCCAATTTTTCTTAAATTGATAATCAATATATTTTTTTGCATAATTTCTATTCTCTACCTCTAATTATTTACAATTATTTTCATCTCTAATCTTTTTTCTTCGTAACATAAACTTTAAACCAATATATATATCCTTAATTATCGCTGTATTCCTTCCCTTATCATTTTTCATAGCAAAATAAAATTATAAACTATATCCCAGCATAAAATCTCCCCAATATTTTTTCTATAAAACCAACGAGTGATGTATTTAAAATATATCTTTCAATATACCTACGGCGCACTTCTTCTATCAGCAAAGACACACCATATACAGAAAAAACTACAAATAACATATAAAAAAGTTGATATTTACTATGCCAAAAATATTGACAACGATAAATGTCATACCACAAGACCGGAATAAATGTTGGCGTTTGATGAACTATATAAGCCGTAAAAGCTCCAGTAGCGATGTAGTTTATAACACGATTAACACCTAAATTTAAATGTTGAAAGAAATAAAAAAAACACATTGCGATAAAAAAATTAGGGACTGTTTTATAATCACTGACAAATGCATAAAACACATTATGCAACCAATAGTTACTATGAGGAAGATAATATTGGTTTACCAGAGCAATACATGCGTACGTGCAAAAACCTACAAATAAGACCATATACTTATTTAAAGTAAATGTTTGAAAACAATATCTTTTGTAATATCCTATAAAAATATAGCAAAAAGAAAACCAGACTAGACAATCCGCCCATTGGTCCTCCATACGGTCAAAAGAGTACAGCGTTACCCAAACGCTGATGAGGGAAAAAAGTACGATAGTTAAATTTCGATGGCTTTTACGTGGTAGCAACAAAGCCTTACTCAGCCATGGTGTGAGCATTATCAAAGCTAAATACGCTGACACATACCACAATCCCTTACCAAGAAATGGCATAAAAGAACGTGCAATTTCCTTAAAACTGGGGTGAAATCCACACAAAAGTAAGATGATGGTAAGCGGGGCGGTAATCACCCAGGTGTGAAAATATAAAGCAGTAATCCTCCTAGGTTTAAACTTTGTATCTACCATAAACCAAGCTCCTAAAAGTAAAAACATATTTACGGCAATCCTCGCTCCAGAGCATAGCAATCCACCAAGGTAATGATTTATCCCCATCATATGATCACTAAAACCACTCTGTGCCCAACAATGGCCTAAAATGATCATTAACATCGAAATTATACGCATTAATTCAAAATTGCTTTGCCTGCCATTAGAATGAGCTTTTTCTGTCATATATCTAACTCTTTCTCCCATCTCATTATTTATTTTCTGAATCCTACAACGACTAAAGTTGTGGGATTTTAAAATTTAAAAACTTTATTTTTATTTAAGAAGTTTGATATTTAACTTTCCACCTATTGCTATCCTTATTCTTATCTCATTGTCCAGTTCGCCGCTACTATATAAACTTTACCTCTTAGATATATAAAAATCATTTTGCATTAATTAGCTATTTCAAATTCTGCCTCAAAGAGACGATGCCATGGGAAAAGTACGCGTACCTTCTCTAAACCTGCCATATCTGGCCATTTTTCCAAGCCATAGTATTCGACATCAGCGCGCATTAAACGAGTAGCATAGGCTTCTGCAGCCTGCGTTCTTGTACCGGTATTACCGTAATTTCCCTGCCCTTGAAACGCACTCATAGCACTAGCCGTCTGCTGACGAATATTAGCCTGATAAAGCCAATCATCAAGATAACGCGTCATCAACATCTTATTCACTTGCAAGCGGTCGGCATAATTTGCCAACATTCCCATGCCCATGACGTATCCGCTACTGTTGGTCGGCGTATTCCAGCCAGAATATCCGCCCAATTTGTTTAAATAGTCGCGTTTCCACATGATATTCATAAGCGCATTATCTGCACCATTGCCAAAAGCGACATCGGCAACCGCTACATTTTTCTGAGCATGTAGATATTTTCCCACTAGATTAGCAAACGGCACTGTATTAGGACGCAAATTCTTGCTATTATTAAACGCGGTGTTAGCGGCATAAGTCTTGCCGTCAATGGTTGTGTTCTCTAGGAGAATAACATCGGCGTTATCAGTATTACTAATGGGTAAACCACCAGTCATCATGATATGCGTATGCGTGGATTGTTTTAAGGTTTCATTGGAATAAGCTGGGATAGTAAACTCTCCCTTACCAGGAGGGTAAACCGTGGCAACAAACGGAATATCTCCTTTAAAAGTATTGACGGCGCGCGTCAACAAAACCATTGCTAATTCGTCTACCCCTGCTACCGAAGCAAAGTTTTGACACTTTATTTCTTTGGCGTATTGATTGAGGTGACGACATTCTAAATCTGTTTGTGAATACATGGCGTTATCATCACAACCAAGTGCTAAATAAGAAATTACGCCTTCTTGTGCCATATCGAGCAGTTGCTTGTTGACAGCGTAATTGCCCTGTCGTCTATATAACCAATCGTGCAGAGCCGTTTTGGGAATAGCTTGCAATAATTTCTTTTTCTCACGTCTTTCACTATGCGTTAAACCACTTTTTTCGGTCTTATCAACTAGCGCCGTATAACGAGCTATATCTGTCCCATACACCTTATAATAGGCTGGTTCCTCAGAAGAAGCAGCACTACTCTGAGGAGTACGCATGACAGAGCTAAATATGTAAATCGGTATGTAAGGATATTTTTTATGTACAATTCGCAAAGTGTCCAAACGGCTTAACAGCACTTTTTCTTGTTCATGATGTTTTCTGGAAGCTACTAAACTGCCATAGACCAAAGCGTCAGAAGAAGCCACAATAACATCTGCTCGACTGGCATTATCTACTAGCCATTCATCTAAGGCAACGGGGTCACCAGCAAAATTTCTACTACCCAAAAATTTTTCTGGTGGAACAATAACCTCATAACCAAGATTTCTGATATTCGCTACAGTCTGCTGAAAAGAAATAGGCCTATTATCCTGTGGAATAAAGATAATCGTGTTAAATTGCGCTGAAACTGGTTTAAATTGCCAACATAACACCGAAAAGAGCAAAAAGATAAAAAACTTTTTCATCCAAATTACGAACCAATCACTAAACATAATCATAAAAGATTGGTCCGCTTCACCTCTCTTTCTTAAAATGAAAACGACCATGCAAATGATATCTCGATGGGCAAATTCTTACCAAGAGTTTTAGGTATTCTTTTATGAATAGAACGGCTATGCTATAATACAAGGAATCATTGTTAACGCTACTAATTATAGCATATCTACTGCTATTGTACCCTAAGATTAACATTATACCAATAAAAATATATTGTGGAGGAATACTATACTATGCTTTTAGAAAATATCTATTCACTATTGGCAAAAGATATCAACGCTAAAGAAGCACAAGCGAAAACAGCGGTCAAATTATTGGACGAGGGCAATACTATTCCCTTTATCGCCCGCTATCGTAAAGAAATGACTGGCGAACTAAAAGAAGAACAATTACGCCTTCTAGCAGAGAGATTGACCTATTTGCGCAACTTGTGGAAACGCCAACAAGAAGTGCTATCTAGCATCGAAGAACAAGGTAAACTCACGCCAGAAATAGTACACGCTTTAAACAAGGCCAATAAATTGCAGGAAATCGAAGATATCTATCTTCCCTACAAACAAAAGAAGCGTACCCGTGCTATGCAAGCAAAAGAACGTGGGCTCTTGCCATTAGCAGAATTGCTCTTAGCACAAGAAATCACCTTGGGAGACCCACTCACCTATGCTGAAAAGTATATCGATGCAGAAAAAGGCGTGGAAACAGCTACAAATGCACTCCAAGGGGCCATGGATATTATTGCCGAAAGTGAAACGGAAAAACAAGTCATTCGCGCCAAATTCCGCAAATTATTTTGGCAAGAGGGAAAACTCGAAATCACTCGCGATGCGGAAAAAGATGTCGATGGTGCTTTTCTCATGTACGCCGATTATGTAGAGCCGGTACATACCTTACCATCACACCGGATTTTAGCTATCAATCGTGGCGAAAGAAAAGAAATTTTAAAAGTAAAATTAACACTCGATACCGAGGCAATGCTCGACAGACTGTATAACTCTACCATAAAACAACCGTCTATTTTCGAAAATTATCTAAAATTGGCATTAGCCGACGGTTATAAACGGCTCCTCTTCCCAGCACTAGAGCGAGAAATACGAGCTACATTGACGGAAAATGCCGAAAAACAAGCCATCCATGTCTTTGGGCTCAACCTACGCCAACTACTTTTACAAGCGCCACTTGCAGGGCAAGTTGTCATGGGCCTAGACCCTGGATACCGTACCGGTTGCAAGATGGCAATAGTCGACCAAACTGGCCATGTGCTCGACTACGGAGTGCTCTACCTAACAGCCAGTGAAAAACAAAAACAACAGGCTGCAGAAAAGGTACTAGCGCTCATAAAAAAATACTCCGTCACTCTTTTATCTATCGGCAATGGCACAGCTTCTCTGGAAACGGAAGAATTTGCCTCTCAACTCATCAAGGACAACCATCTAGATGTCCACTATCTTATCACCAATGAAGCAGGAGCTTCAGTCTATTCTGCCTCTAAATTAGCCGTAGCTGAATTACCAGACTACGATGTTACCATTCGTGGTGCTGTCTCCATCGCCCGCCGCGTCCAAGACCCTCTCGCCGAATTGGTCAAAATTGACCCTAAAGCTATTGGTGTAGGTCAATATCAACATGATGTCAACCAAAAGACCCTCGCTAGTACCCTTGATTCAGTAGTAGAATCAGCGGTCAATCATGTCGGTGTTATGCTCAACACCGCCTCCATCGCCCTTTTACAACACATTTCTGGTATCAATGCCAGCGTGGCTAAGAATATCGTCCAATACCGCGATGAACACGGTTCTTTCCATAATCGAGAAGAACTCCTACAAGTCAAGCGTTTTGGGAAAGCAACATTTACCCAAGCAGCTGGTTTTTTGCGTATTGAAAATAGCGACAATCCTTTGGATAACACACCTATTCACCCTGAATCTTACCCTTTAGCGACACGTATTTTAGAAAAATTACACTTCACTCCAGTGGCCTTAACCGACAAAGACCAATTACATCTGCTCCAAGCAAAATTAAAATTAATTTCAGCAGAAGATTTGGCCCAAAAGTTAGAAGCTGGTTTACCGACAGTTCGTGATATCATCGCTGCCCTTTTAAAACCAGGCCGAGACCCTCGCTCTGATTTTCCCGCCCCCCTCACCAGACAGGCTATTGTCAAACTAGAGGATATCAAGGTTGGTACACAATTTCGCGGGACCGTGCGCAACATCACTGACTTTGGCGCCTTTGTCGACATTGGCATCAAAACGGCTGGTTTAGTCCACATTTCAGAATTGAGTAAGCGCCACGTCAAGCATCCCCTCGATGTCGTATCAGTTGGCGATATCGTCAATGTGGTAGTAATAAATGTCGAACCAGCTCGCAATCGCATCGGTTTGAGCATGAAAAGGGCAACAAATAATGACTAATATTTACCAACGCCTCCAAGAGGATGGGCAGAGAGTTGGACTGCAAAAATTCATCCGTCCAGCGACGATTATTGCCTGTTCCGACCATGGTTTTGCTACGCATTATCAGGTCAGCGCCTATCCACAAAAAACTACCTTAGAGATGGTAAAAAATTACCTTATCAGCCAAGGAGCTGTCGCCAATGCCATGAGTAATTTCCTTCGAAGCCATCTTTTTATTGTCCCTAAAAAACAAGAACAGTAAGCATATAGAGAAATTTGTATGTAGTCATAGCCAAAGCTATGCCACCAAGGAACTGAATTGCCGGAAAAGCGTAAAGCCAGTTAAACCACTGTATAAATTGAAAAATATTTTTACGATGGTAGCGAAAGACGAAAAAATTAACTGGATAGCAAATGGTTAAATCCTAAACGCCCACTAAATCGCCCACCAGCAGCGAAGCTCCCAATAGGAGAACGTTCAACGACTATTCCCCGTGAAGGAAGTAGGCCAGAAGCATTGCTGGTCGAAGTGGTTTCGCCTAACCCCATTACTGGGCAAGGACAAGAGATAGTCTGTACTTTGGCGAAAGTCAAAGAAGTTCAAGATGGAACTGCGTAGAAGGTAGCGCTTCTGCGTGAACAAAAACCTCTCCAGCACAGAGGTTTAGTGTTGATGTCGGATTAAAGGAAGACCTCGCACTTTCTGGTCTTCTTTCTGCCAAAGTAAAAAAAGGCACGGATGATTTTTCCCTTCACCCCGCTATGTCCACCCAAGAGTGTGAAGCAGTCATTAATGCTGGGGTCAAATTTGCCACTGAATTGCTCCTTGCCGGTTTTAATTGTCTTTTAATTGGCGAAATGGGCATTGGAAATACAACTTCCTCTGCTGCCATGGCCAGCGTCCTTTGTAACCTTCCCATCAGGAAGGCGGTCGGTCTTGGCACCAATATTTCTTCCAAAAGATGGAATATAAAATGCCATTTAGTGGAGAAAGCCATCGCCAAAAATGGTCCTTTTTCAGATGCTTTTTCCGTTTTGCAAAAATTAGGTGGCTTTGAATTTGCCTATTTAACTGGCTTGATAATCGGTGCTTCTAAAAATCATCTACCGGTAATTTTAGACGGATTTAACACGGCAATTAGTGCCCTCTTAGCTAAATTAATTTACCCAAACTGCCAATTAACTGTTCTACCTTCCCATCTTTCTGGCGAGCCTGCCCACCTCTCTGTCTTAAAAGAACTAAAGTTATCTCCTTATTTTGACTTACAAATAAAGCTAAGTGAAACGGCCGGTTCTGGACTTTTATTGCAGTTATGGAATCATTTAAATACTCCTAAAAACCCCACTAATTTACTACCAAAGAAGTCCATTCTTTCTAATTTTCCCTCGCTAAACACCACCTATCGGCAAATGGCCACTGAGCGCTGGAATAACCTCACTAAGCCTTGCCATTCTCTCGGACAATTAGAAAACATCGTCATTTTTCTTGCTGATTTTTGCCAAACTCCTTATCCCAGTATGGAAGATTTGCGAAATCGGCAAAAAGATTTAAGTGCTTTTTTCTACCAAATCAGCACTGCTTTTTTTCCTCCCCCTAGAGAGAGAGAATTAGCCCAAGGAATTGGCTATTTAACGGCTGAAACAGCACTAGCCCTCTTTCACGGCATGAAAACATTTTCTGAGGCCGATGTATCTATCGCCAATAATGGAATCGGCAAATATTTGCAAAAAAAAGAGCGGAAATACTAATGTATTTCCGCCTTTTCTATTTTTATTTGGCTCTATTTTCTAACCATGTTATCGCATCTTTATGCCCATTTTTAGCGGCTTTTTTCATCCAAAATACCGCTTTATCTTTTTCAAATTCATTTTTAGCATAATACATCCCTAAAATGAATTGGCTATCGACACTACCATGTTTAGAAGCACTTTGCAAATAGTCGACCGCTGTTGCCGTATCACGTTCGCAACCCTTGCCGGCAAAATATAAAATTCCTAAGCGTTCTTCGGCTTCTGGCAAATGCACAGCTGCCGCGCGCTTATATAATTCCACGGCTTTCTCTAAATCAACTTCTCTGCCAAGGCCTTCTTCTAAGAAACAGCCTAGCATGAAAACGGCATATGGATTGCCATGGTGAGCCGCTTTATCGTAAAATTCATAGGCGCGGACGTAATCTTTTTCTACCCCAACGCCATCGCGATAAATATCGCCCAAGGTGGTTTCTGCTGGCAGGAAACCGCCCTTAGCCGCATCCTTATATAACTGCACGGCAATTTCCTGATTCTTTTCTACACCGATACCTTCCATGTACATAGTCCCGAGTGTAAACTGAGCTACGTCATAGCCTTGTTCAGCAGCTTTGGCCAACCAAGTAGCCGCCTTCTCAGGGCTCTTTTTAGTGCCAACCCCCAATAAATACATTCTACCGAGGAAAAATTCAGCGGGAACAAAACCTTGTCTAGCTGCCGCATTATAATACTCAAAGGCTTTTTCTGGATTTGCTGGTACTAATTCTCCCTTTTCATAGGCAATACCTAAATTACATAGGGCTGGAGCATGTCCTTTTTCAGCAGATTTCTGGTAGAAAGCAAGGGCTTTTTTTCTATTTTTACGAATGCCAATACCATTATCATAGATAAAACCCAAACTACATTCAGCAAGAGGATTGCCTTGTTTAGCTGCTTTATCATACCATTCCTTCGCCTTTTTGTAATCCTGTCCTAGCCCTTCTGCACCAGCAAAGTAAAAATCGCCTAGGGCATTTTGTGCTACCGAATAACCATTTTTAGCGGCGAGAGCAGTATACTCAATGGCTTTCTTTTCGTCCTGCACAATGCCATTTCCCACAAGATAAAAGCGGGACAATTCATACTGAGCAATTGCCAAATTCTGTGTTGCTGCCTTTTCGCACCAAGCTACTGCTTTGGTAATATCTTGCTCTACCAATTTACCAGTAAAGTATAAATAGGAAAGGTCATATTGGGCAAACACATCTCCCGCTTCTGCCAATTCTTCTACCGCTTTTAAAACAGTATTTTTTTCTTCTTCATCTGAAGGATTACCCTCTAAGAGGAAAGACCATAAAACGGAGAGAACATCACCTAATTGTTTGCCCCGCCGATAATATTTCTTTTGTAGAACTAAATTATTATCGTATTCATCGTAGAGGCCATTATATCTCTTTCCCAAGAAGTACATGGCGCGCGGTTCATCATTTTCTGCTTCTTTATCTATGATAGCAAAAGCCTTTTTGTAATCGCATTTTTTCATGTATTCTTGCGCCTTACGCATTTTTTCACTCATAGAAATTTTTTTATCCAACATTAATTCCACCTGTTTAACTTTATTTACTTTGCTTCAACACTAATTCATTTCAAAGACAACATTAACTTGAGCGCTGACTTTTACATCGCGCACCTTAACTGGTGTAGTTGTTGCCGCGGTAGCTCTAAACAGAGTATTTTCCGGACGATAATTTTCTACGTAGACATTACCAGCCTGTACACTGACAACATTGACCACTTTTTTGTTTAGAGTAGTAGCTATCACTTTGGCTTGCTGTTCAGCTTCCCTCACCGCTTCTCTCAAAGCTCTGTCCTTGTACTTGTTTTCATTATGCAAAGTATAGTGAATGCCACTAATATCAGAAGCGCCTTTAGCAATAGCTGTATCAATAATTTTCCCTACCATATTGACATCATTGACAGAAACCGTAATGTTATTTTCTGCTCGATAACCATTGACAATATTTTTATCGTTATAAAGGGGATAAAAATTATAAGAAGCAGTTTTAATCTGCTCTGCCTTTATTCCTTGAGCTAAGAAAGCATTGATAATCGCCTTCGTTTTAACGGCATTTTCCGTTGATACATTAACAGCATTTTTACCAGTAGATTCGACGCCAATATTGATAATCGCTTTATCTGGCACCACGTGGAAACTGGCTCTGCCATCTACCGTTATCGTGCGCGTTTCTGGTGCAGCCGCATGAGCTACGCCACTACTGAATGTAAATGATAATAAACAAACTGCCACCAAGATGAAACTGTAAAATTTTGACATACTGTTACCTCACTTTACATTTTTTATCTATCTATACATTAAAGCGGAAGTAGGTTACATCACCATCTTGCATGACATAATCCTTTCCTTCCAGCCGAACTTTTCCTTTTTCTTTTGCTCCGGTCATGCCACCAGCCGCAATCAATTCATCATAGCTGACAATCTCTGCTCGAATAAAACCGCGCTCTATATCAGTGTGAATCTTACCTGCTGCCTGAGGGGCTTTTGTTCCACGCTTAATTGTCCAAGCACGACATTCTTCTTGGCCAGCCGTCAAAAAGGTAATCAATCCCAACAATTTAAAAGCAGCTTTAATCAAGCGGTCTAAACCGGATTCTGTTAAACCTAAAGCCTGTAAAAATTCTTGTGCTTCTTCAGGAGATAATTCAGCGATTTCTGCTTCTACTCTAGCAGAAATGACCACTACTTCGGCCCGTTCTGTCGCTGCATATTCGCGCACCCTTTTTACATAAACATTATCTTCTTTCCCCACTTCATCTTCGCCCACATTGGCAATAAACAAAGTTGGCTTTAAAGTTAGCAAATTCATATCACGGATTAGCGCCAACTCATCGTCATCTAATTGTGCACTGCGCGATGGTTTCGCTTCTGACAAAACTGCCTGTAGTTTTTCCAAAACGAGCAATTCTGCCTTTGCTTCTTTAGAGCCACTTTTAGCCACACGCTGTGTTTTTTCTATCCTTTTATCCACAGTTTCCATGTCAGCTAAGCACAATTCTGTGTTGATAATTTCAATATCGCGCAAAGGGTCAATACTGCCTTCTACGTGCGTAATGTCGCCATCTTCAAAGCAACGTACAACATGTGCAACGGCATCTACTTCCCGAATATGCGAAAGAAACTTGTTTCCCAAGCCTTCCCCCTTCGCCGCTCCCTTGACTAAACCAGCGATATCGACAAAGCGAATCGCTGCTGGAGTCGTCTTTTTAGAGTCATACATTTCATGCAATACCTGTAATCTCTTGTCTGGGACATCCACCACTCCGACATTAGGCTCTATCGTACAAAAAGGATAATTTGCCGCTTCTGCACCGGCTTTTGTAATAGCATTAAAAAGCGTGCTCTTTCCCACATTCGGCAAACCAACTATCCCAACTTCTAAATTACTCAAAACTCATCCTACTACTTGAAATAAGGTCAAATTTTCTCTTTCCATTTGACTAGTAGCTTTTCCTTTCTTTTTATGGAAAACTCTCCGCTTTATGGCGTATTTCCGCACCACAGAAGAGTTTCTTTTTGCAGTTAATTTTCCAGAAAAAGGTCCAGTAAAAACCTTTTCCTAATTTTCGCAGACCAACTACACCTAAAAAAATTTTACCAAACAAAAACCTATCCAACCGGCTAGAAGTACAGATACGCTAAATTTCTCCAATGGTGTCTGTTAAGTACATTATACAATAATTACTTCCTAAAGGCGACAAAAAATCTACTACCCCATTACCGTTGAACAGGTCTTATAATCTTTAAACTTAAAATAGTTTTGTGCCGTGCTGGGCCAACCACCAAGATACTGCCCTTATCGCACTGGCGTATTCCAGGGCTTCTCGATATGGCAAATGTCTATTATTGGGGGCGAAATAATGCGGTGCAAACTTTTCTGTATCTGTTTTTCCGATATAGTTATCCGTCAAAACAAAAGCATAATTAGCGGCTACCTCGCTTTTTTGTAAAAGGGAATGCCCCACTGAATAATAGGTAAAAGCATGCGGAGCAACTAAATCCATCAACGTGGGAAAAATATCAATTTGGCTGCCCACTGTCCCCCCTTTTAACATATCTTTTTTTACACCCTTGCCCGTAATAATAATGGGTATAGCATACCGATGATACATGGTGGGCACATTTTCCACATTGTAGCGGTCAGCATGGTCACCAACAATAACAAAAATACTGTCTGGATACTTGGCCTTCATCGCTGTGATAAATTGACTGAGCATTTTATCGGCATACCAAAAATGCCCCAATTCACGCAATAACAATTCATTGTTACGCTGTTCCTTAGGCAAGGCAGCGCGTACTTGCGCAGCTGGAAACCCCTTACTCTTTAAATCCAAACTAAATGGCGAATGGTTGGAAACATTCAAAATAACTGTAAAGCTCTTCTGTGCTCCTAAATGTTCCAAAACATATCGGTACAGATATTCATCGTCCACTCCCCAAACACTGCCTGCACTATTACTTGGCAAATCTCCACGGCTATAGAAATGTTGAAATCCTTGCGCCTTGGTAAATTTACCAATATTTTCCCAAGTAGCTGGTCCAGCATAATAAAAATTGGTTTGATACCCCAATTTTTCCCACTGCGGTGCTGCTGCCGTCAAGTATGGTTTTTTCATTTGAGCAGTCATAGTAGTTAAATAAAGATTGGCATCCGCTAAATTGGTCACCACGCCCATAAGAGCATTTACCGTACTAGAACCATTGGGTAAGAAAAACGGACTATATGCCGTATCTGATTGCGCAATAATTTTTTTCATGCCATCAGCAATATGAAAATTGGCATACTGAGGCAACAATGGCCAGTTAGCATAACTTTCTGAAACGATAAGAAAAATATGCTTAGGTGCGGGCTGAATATAAGGGCCTTTAGCCTCTTTCCGCAAATAGAAAGCTAAATCATTGTTCCGCTCTTTCTTACCGCTCAAAAACATTCCTAAATTTTGTACCATTTGCGGTGTATAACTCAAGCCATTACAAGCATCATGGCGCTCTTTAATGCGATAAGCACGATAAATAGCTTGTCCATCGTCCAATATCGCTTCATTGAGCAAATTATCATTGGTTATACCGGAATTTTCCCAATTAATCTGATGTTGCCAACTCCAACTACCATTAAAAAGCGAAAGCCTTCCTAGCACAAAGACCGCGACCAATAGCAAAGTGTATTCTACCCATACATTGGCCATTTTTTTACCTACGCCATACGAAAAAATAGCGGTAAAGTGCCTCCGTAAAACCTGTTTTAAACAAAAGCACCAGCCGAGATAGATTCCTCCAGCCAATAACAATGCTTCTGGCAGGCGAGTGGCTAAAGAATATTGCTCAATAAAAGTCCAAAACAACGCGTACCAATCTTCATGCATGCCCGTAAAAAGCATCTGATTATAGCCACTGTGGTAGGTGCGATAAAAGGGAAAACGCGCGACAAATAAAATGGATGCCAACAATATTTCCCCAAAAATAATGCTGTTTAGCCCTAAGCAAAAGCGTTTTTTATAAAAAAACCATGTGCCAAAGAAAAAAGGGAATATACACAAGACAAGCCAACCGACCGTCTGCATACTAATTTGTGTCCCTAAAATAATTGCTGCCTGAACCAGTATAAGAAAAATTTTTCGTTCCTAATACTAGTATAGTTCACGCAAAAACGCTACCTTTCGCGCAGTTCTCTCTTGAACTTCTTTGATTTTCATCAAAGCACAGACTATCTCTTTTCCTTGCTCAAAGAGTTTAGGCGAAACCACTTCGACCAGCAACCGCTTCTGGCCTACTTCCCTCAAGAGGAATAGTCGTTGAACGTTTTCCTATTCGGAATTTCGCTGCTGGTCGACGATTTAAACACATGTTTAGGATTTGACCTTGCATTATTTGAACGATTTTTTCTGTTTTCACCGCCATCACGGTCATGCTTTTAGCATCTCGTTGTAGCTCGTTCAACTTTACGTCTTTCCAGCAATTCAGTTTCTTCATTGCATAGCGATAATACTATGTCTACATACAAATTTCTCTATATGCTTACTAAAATTACCCCTCGGATAATATCAATAAATATCCTTAGCTGGCGTATGTGCACTGATATAATCTCGCATTTGCCAGATAAAGAGCAGGCGAAATACTGACAGCATCGCCCACAAATAAAAATATGCTACAATGTTAATTAAAATAAATTTTCGACCCGAATAATCATCTTCTGGCAACTGAAACCAATTTTTCCAAATACCAAGCAAAATTTTCATTATCGTTTCGTAAAATATACCTTTCTCACTCTAAAATTTTCTCCAATTTATCCTTTTCATTATCTTTAATTTTCAGCTTCAATACGATATTTTTTCACCATGTTCTCTGGCGCGGAGTTTGTCATTCATATTAAATTAACCTATAATAATAAACAACAACCCGATATTGTTTTTTCTTCCTAATATCAGCTAATGGATAGCTTCTCACATTCATCTGCCTGTATTTAGGCTCAATCATCTAGCCATCTTAACCAACAAGATGGCAATAAACCAAGGAGGTGAGTGGGTGCTTTCGTCCTCATGGGGCGATTCCCCTATCTATGAAAAAAAGATTATATCTAGCCTGTCTACTAAGCGGTTTTTTGGTGTTTACTCCCCAATTTACTTTTGCTCAGGCAACATCTAGTCAAACTGTAATAACTAAAGAACACTCCCCAGAAACGCAATGGGTAAAATTAGACCAAAATAATAAATACGGAAAATACTTTTCACCGGAACGAGTCATCGTTAGACACAGTGAAAATGGTATTCCGGTACTCATCGATGCCTGGATAAAGACAACTTATTCGCCAGAAGGAGCACGCATTACTGTAAATGCCATGCACCTCAACAAACACATTCCGCGACCTGCTGAACTCACTTACAGTTTAGCGCACGTCCAAGTCAATCCACAAAGTCGCACGCTAAAATATCTACAAGAGATTTTCTATAACCGAGCTGGTGTACCGCTTGTTACTAACAACTATGCTCCTCCCAAATTAAAAGAGATAAACTCTCAGTCCTTTGATGAAAACTTCTACGATGCCATCGTCGACCATGTCTTTAACCAAGGAGAAACAGCTCGGGCCAAGGCCAAAGACCGTTGGCTCACCTTGTGGAGACGCGTTCTCCCTTCTGATACCTCTTCCGCTTCGGTCGATACCACAACCATTAGAAAACGCGGTGCGGATTTAATTGCCTGGGTATGGTCGGAAAAACGCCAAACAACTGGTGGAAGTGTCATCAGCATTTCTTTTTATAAAGCCGTCTACAATTTAAATACGTACAATTATAAAATCATTTCTCTCAATACATGGACGCCGCAAACTGGTTGGGAAAATATGAATAAAACCCTCACCGGTGAATATCTCCCCATCGTTCCAGACAGCAGTGAAGATATTGCCATGCACGTATTAAAAGCTTATGCCAACGAACATCCAGATTGGGTCAACCGTTACCAAATCATTCCGCTTATACAGGCAAACCCCAAATCGACAAATAGCCTTGCACAAAAGCAGGGCATCCACACTTTACCCCAAACAACAAACAATTTTAATACCAACCAACGTCACCAATTAACGAATTCCTAACGCTTCCTTAGCTAATTTATCGGCCAATTCGTTACCAGCGTTGCCGCTATGTCCTTGCACTTTACAAAAGTGAACGTTAACTAGGCGCTTTTTCATAAAATCTGCGTATTGGCGAGTTTCTGGCAAATTAGCCTTCCAAGAGCCATCGGCCCAACAGGCGATGCCGTTATAATCATAGTAGAGGGCGATTTTTTCAGCGCCTTGTGCTTCTGCCCATAAAATGGCTTCGCGAGCCGCAGTAATTTCACCGGCAACGTTACGCAATCTAGCCGCATCTACACTAGTTCCCTGACCATTTTTAGTGTAATACAAAGCGTCGTTTTTATAGACGACAAAGGCCCAACTATACAGACCATCTGCGTAGGAACCATCGACATAGATTTGGTATTCTACATTTAAATCTTTTGGCGAAGAGGCAGAAACTCCCGCAAGGAAGTTTTCTGCCTCTTCTTTTGTAGAAAATTTTTTATAAATGGCGTTTGGATAATGATAAATCTGTTTTTGACAATCTGGCCAATTCATAAAAATTCCCGTTTTATAGCCTCTTTTTACAGCATAAAAAAACTGTTTTGCCACTATTTTGTCCCCAGTCGTTCCACAGATTTATCCACCGCATGACGAATTTTTTCAATATCCAAGGTGGTGTATTCCTTACCTTGCAACAAAATCTCGCCATTGACCAATACCGTGTCGACAGAACTACTGCTAGCAGAGTAGACAAGTAAGGATGTCATATCATACTGTGGCTGCCATTTCGTGCCAGTGGTATCCCACAGGACAATATCGGCTTTTTTCCCCACAGCAAGGCTGCCAATTTCTGGCAAGAATAAGGCTTCCGCTCCACATTCTGTTCCTAATTGCCAAGCTTTACCCGCTGGTATTGCCAAAGGGTCATAATTATTAGCCTTATGAATTAAAGCTGCCAAATTGACTTCTTCCAGCATATCTAAATTGTTGTTACTAGAAGCGCCATCTGTACCTAAAGATACGCAGATACCGCGGTTTAAAAGCTGTGGAACTGGCGCAATACCACTAGCTAATTTCAGATTGCTACTCGGATTATGAGCCACCTTAACATCATATTTACGCATAATTTCCATGTCTTTTTCTGTCAAATGTACGCAATGAGCGGCCAAAGTGGGGCGATTAAATACACCCACTTTTTCTAATAGGGCTACCGGTGTCTTTTGATATTCCTTCTGACAGTTTTCTACTTCTTCTTGCGTTTCTGCCAAATGAATGTGAATTGGTGCATCGTATTTTTCCGCTTTGGCAATAACTTTCTGCAAAAATTCTGGTGGGCAAGTGTAAGGTGCATGCGGACCAAACATAACCGTAATTCTTCCATCAGCTGCACCGTTAAAATCTTCGTAGAGCGCACAATTTTCGGCCAATGCTTGTTCTCCATTGGGGGCTACCCCAATCATGCCACGCGCCAAAACGGCTCTTATACCACTTTCTTCTACGGCTTCTGCTACCTTTTCCATGTCGGCGTACATATCAGAAAAAGTTGTCGTACCAGAAGCAAGCATTTCTGCTATGCCGAGCATCGCTCCCCAATAAATATCTTCCTTTTTCATCTTCGCTTCGATGGGCCAAATCTTATTTTGCAACCAATCCATCAATTTCATATCATCGGCATAACTGCGCAGTAAAGTCATCGATATATGCGTATGCGTGTTGACCAGTCCCGGTGTAGCCAATTTATCCTTGCCATCAATGATGGTATCTACCGAGAAATTGTCTGGCAAAGTGTCGGTAATGGCACTAATTTTATCGTTAGTGACAAATATATTGGTTGTCTTTGCTCCTTCTGGCAAAAGTGCCCGAACATTTTTAATTAAAATTTGCATATTTTTTCCTTTCTAAAAACCAGTTTGAAAAAGTTCAGCCCGGCATATGCCGAGCTGATAAAACAACTTTAACTAAAATATTTTATGCTTTATATAGATAATCAAATTGTTCTTGACTGAGGGCATCAATTTTAATACCCAGAGATTGCAATTTAATTTTTGCCAATTCGACATCTATTTCTTCTGGCATCAAATAGACTTTATTTTCCAATTCAGCGTGGTGTTGCAAAATATGCAAAATGGAGAAGAATTGCACGCCAAAAGATAAGTCCATAATTTCCGCTGGATGTCCATCACCAGCAGCTAAATTTACTAAGCGTCCTTCTGCCAAGAGATACAATTTCTTGCCATCTGCTTGCTTATATTCGTCAATATTATTTCTAACTCTACGTACAGATGTGGATATTTCTTTCAGTTCGGGGATATTTATTTCCACATCAAAGTGACCAGAGTTAGCTAAAATCGCTCCGTTTTTCATTTTTTGGAAATGTTCTTTGCGAATGACATCTTTACAACCTGTCAAAGTTAAAAAGACATCGCCAATGGCAGCTGCTTCCGACATGGGCATTACTCTAAAGCCGTCAAATACCGCTTCAATAGCTTTGATAGGGTCTATTTCGGTGATAATGACATTGGCACCGAGACCTTTAGCGCGCATAGCCGCACCTTTACCACACCAACCGTAACCGGCAATGACTACATTTTTACCAGCAACGACCAAATTTGTCGTCCGCATGATGCCATCCCAAGTGGATTGACCTGTACCATAACGGTTATCAAAGAGGTATTTGCAATAAGCATCATTAGCGGCAATCATCGGGAACTTTAACTTGCCGGCATTTTCTAAAGCGTGTAAGCGAATTACACCTGTAGTCGTTTCTTCACTGCCACCGATAATATTGGGAATCAAATCAGGATGTTCATTGTGAATGCGATAAACTAAATCTCCACCGTCATCGATAATTAAATCTGGCTTAGCTTCGAGGGCTTTATCAATAAACATATCGTATTCTTCTGGCGTACAATCGTGCCAAGCAAATACAGTAGCACCTTCTTCAACCATTGCAGCCGCTACATCATCCTGTGTAGAAAGGGGATTACTGCCAGTGACAATCAATTCTGCCCCTGCGTGCATTAAAACTAATCCCAAGTAAGCTGTTTTAGCTTCCAAATGCATGGTAATAACCATTTTCTTGCCCGCAAATGGCTTTGTTTTCGAATATTCAGCATCGATGTGATTTAAAACTGGCATAAAATTTTTTACCCAAGCAATCTTATCATGCCCAGATGGTGCTAACTTGATATCGCGAATCATAGACTTCATTCAAAAATCCCCCTCTTAATCATTTTCTCTATATTAACTAAAACTAATATAGCTAATTAATTATTTTTGAAAAAAAGTTTCATCTGTCATATCCAATTTTAATGGCGTGATAGAAACATAGCCATTCTGCACACAAATTATATCGCTATCTGGCGGATTATCATCTGCTTGGAACTCACCGCCCATAATATAAAACGTATTATTTTCCAAAGATAAATTCCGTAAAATTTAACATGAAGCTCGATAAATACACTTGTGCACCACTTATTCTAAAGCTTCTCCCTCTATTATAAAGGTTTTCTCATGAAAAAGTAAATAATATAGAATTTATCGCGTTCACACTCAGGCGCAACTCCGAATGCAGTCTTCTTTTTAAGACCTCTAACACTTTCATGTTAGTGCAGACTATATCTTCACCCTGCACTTTATACAGGGGCAGTATTTTTCTTCCGCCCTTCACTTGCGGTTTTACTCTCCCTCGAGGAGATAGTCGTTGGAGGTTCCCCTTACTCGTTTTGAGGTTAGGGTTTTCCCTGCTAAACACCCATTATTATAAACACTTAGGATGCACCTAAAGATTAACTATTAAAATTTAAGCACATTTTTCTTTCACCATATGTCATCCTTACGTTTTTTTCGCTTTCGCACCATCCAGCTTGCCTTTTCAAGCTACTGTTTAGGGGTAAGGCTTTAGGGATTAAAAGCATTTAACACTGCGTTTGCACCACTCACGCGGTACAAAGGGCTTTTATAACTTGCTTACTCTAAGCAGGGCAGTTATGCTGTTACCCAATCCGTTTCTTTGCGATATTCATTGATATAATGGCAAACACCTTGTTTCGTATAGCGATAAAAATCTGGTCTATCCACAAAATGACGTGGGAAATTGATATTATATAACTTCTCCTTACTGTCTAAAAGTTGTGGTAACAATTCCCGAAATTTCAAAGCAATGTCGTAGAAAGAAAGGTCTCGCCGACGCAATACCGATAGGGCAATGGAAAAAATACCATGAAAATAACCCTCCATCGCCGCCCCTACCGTGCCAGAATAAATGACATCTGTGCCAAGATTTCCGCCATCATTGATTCCGGCGATAATAATATCCGGCAAATCATCGGCATACAACTCTGTCAAGGCCAATTTTACACAATCAGTAGGCGTTCCATGTACCTTATAGGCAAATAAATCTGGGCAGTATTCTATCAATTCTACCTTGATTTTTTTGTCGATAGTAATCGCTTGCGACATGGCACTCTGTTGAACGGCTGGTGCAACAATGCGAATATCGTAATCCTCGCCTAAAGTATCGACGAGTGCACGCATCCCGGGAGCATTGATGCCATCATCATTTACCAAAAGTAATTTTTTCAAAAAACTCACCTCTGTTGAATAAATTTATGTGTTTGCGGTATCACGCGCACATCGCACAATTTTTGCAAGGCTATTTCTTGCCAGCGAGAAATCTGCTCCGGCGAGGGGGCATGATATCCGCCCAAAGGCGTCATCGGTTGAACGACAAAAAGAATATTTTTGTCAACCGAGGCCACCATATCCAAGGCCTTTTCAAAATCGGCAAGTGGCGTTTCTGCCGCAATTACCACCTTAGTATAGACATCTTTGCGTTTTGCAATCTCCAAAAATCTCTGGTGCTCTGACCAGTAGTCTTGACCAATACTATCCGGCATCTTGATATCCATGCTGATAATATCTATTTTATCGATAATTTTGCGCAATTTCTCTGGCATAGTGCCATTTGTTTCTAAAAAATAAGTAAAGGGCAACTGTGCTATCAATTCTCTAATAAAATCCGCATATAAAAGTGGTTCACCGCCAGTCAAACTGATAGAGTGATGCGGTATTTTCGTCAAAGCGGGCTGTAAATACGCCACCAAATCTTCTACGGCAATAGGATTATTCAGGGCGCCATCTTCGGCATCACAATATATTGGCACCTGCTGATGTTCGGTATCACAGTACCGACAACTTAAATTACAGCCGACAAACCGAATAAACATTTGCCGGCAACCCACGTATTTGCCCTCCCCTTGTATAGATGAAAAAATTTCACTGATAGATGTTTTCACTGTTATATTTCCTCGTAATAACGGGCTGATGAAGCCTCTGTTTCCCAAATTTCTACATATTTGATGTGACACTGCTTTTCCTGAATATAACTATTTTCTGCCAATTTATGGTAGATAGTAGCAGCAATATTTTCTGCAGAAGGATTTTGATTTTGAAATTCTGGTAAATCATTCAAATATTTATGGTCAAATTCTTCCAAGATGGCGTGTAAAATCTGTTTTAGTTTTTTAAAATCTATAAGAATGCCGATATCATCTAACTTTTCTCCAGTCACAGCTACTACAACGCGCCAATTATGGCCGTGTAAATTGGCACACTTTCCTGGATAGGCCTGCAAACGATGTGCTGCGCCAAATGATTCTCGCACTGTTAATTCGTACATAATTTTTCACCTCAAGATTAATTTTTTAAAATCCATTGTTTTCAATATTGCTAATCGAGAAATAAAAAAAGATAAGGAAAATGTTTTTTCTCTGCCGATTTAACTGTTATAAATCGCCTCAAGATACAATACATTTCCCTTATCTCATTTATTGTTTTATTTCTTCATAAGAAACCGCTCTCGTATGTTGCGTATGACTCCATTCATGGTCATTGCGTTTTAGAAAGCCGAGAAAGACAATAGGTATCCAGCTATATATAAAAATTGGATACAAGAGTAAATAGAACCACATTTTCGGTTTCACATGAATTTTTGCCAAAATAATGACGGGAAGAATATACTGACAAAGCGTGATAAAAGTCAAAAGTGCTGTCGGTAAAAACTGATATATATTGGTAAAAATCGGATGACCATACAGCATTTGTACATAAGTCATAATGACAAAAAAGGTCGACAATAAAAGAAAATGTGGCTGCAATAGATGTAAGCAACCGTCTAGGATGCGAATATCGTGACGTTTTATTCCAGAAGCTATCATCTTGGGAATAAAACGGTGTGCAACGTCAAACTGGCCTTGCGCCCAACGCTTGCGCTGACGCCAAGACTGCATGAAAGTGAGCGGTTTTTCATCATAGACGATGGCATCATGTGCCCACGTCGTCTTAATACCTTCGCTCAAAGCCTTCATCGTAAATTCCATATCTTCAGTCAGGCAAGTAGCCCCCCAACCATAACGCTTTAATACCTCGGTAGTAATGCACATTCCCGTACCACCCAATACGGAGGACAGACCAATGTTGGTCTTTGCCAAATGCCAGATATGGTCAATAACCCAAAAAGCGATGGAAAAAGTACCAGAAACCCATGTATCATATGGATTCTTAGAATCTAAATAACCTTGGACCAAACGGTCCCCTTTACAAAGACGATTATTCATTTCCAACAAGAAGCGCTCATGCACCAGATTATCGGCATCGAAAATTGCCACGGCATCGTACTGCTTATCCATCTTGAATAAGCGTTCAAACATCCATTCCATGGCAAACCCCTTGCCCCTCTTAGTGTTATCATGTCGCTCAAAAACCTGTGCCCCATGGGCCGTAGCAATCGCCGCCGTGTCATCCGTACAATTATCAGCAATGACAAAGACATCATACAACTCTTTGGGATAATCCAGTTGCAATAAATTGTCGATAAGCTGAGCTATAACCGCCCGCTCGTTATGAGCAGCCACGATAACTGCAAAAGTCTTCTTTGGTGTTAAAATCTTTTTTTCTTTCGGTCGCCACAGACCACATATCCCGATTGCAATATAATAGAGCGTAAAAAACAGGATAATTATCTGTATCGGCAACATCAGATAATCTAGACCATATGTCATTTTTTAAAATTATACCCCTTTAGAAACTTTTGCTCTTCAATCTTTTTTATTTTCAGCTTCTGTTTTTTCTTCCTTAGCAGAAGCATCACTATTTACATCAATTTTTTCTATATCTATCTCTTCCAAAATAACAGTTTCGCCTTTTTCTATAGCACTATCTTCATTAGCTATTTCTGCTTCAGCCTTTTCTTCCGCTTGCTCTTCTTCCTTAATTTCTGCTTCTTCTACCATGGTTTCAGCATCATCATTCATCGCTGGTCTAAAAGTGGTTTTTTCCTTAGTCACCATATTGAAGAAAGTATTCAGAATGCCATAAACGACATAGGTGCTGAAAACAGCAAACAAGATGGCAAACAGATATGCTGAACGGCAAACATAAATTACGCCCACCGCAAAGAAAAGGGAGAGGACAACAGCCGCCAAATTATTCTTTTCCCCTTGTCCTTTAAAATCAGGATAGTGAACATGGCTGACCATTAAAAAGCCGATAACGATAGTGACAAACGGTGCTGCATATCCAATGGTAATCGGCGGAATAAATGGTAAATTATAAACCAACAAAGTAGCAGTGGCAATGAAACAACCACCAGCAGGAATTGGCAACCCCATAAAATAACCGTGCAAAGTAGCGGCATTAACATTAAATCTCGCCAAACGAAACATTCCGCATACGGCATAAATAATGCCCGCAAACATGCTGAAATAAATGAAATACTTCAAATTTTCTGGTGGAATTCCTAACTTCATCAAAGATGTGCTGAGAACATAAAGGGTAAAAAGCAAAGACATGATACCTGGTGCTACACCGAAGGAAACGACATCGCAGAGGGAATCCATTTCCTTACCAAATTCGCCTGCTGTACCGAGATGTCTAGCAATTCTCCCATCCATTCCGTCTGCAATAAGTGCTAACAAAATGCAGATTGGTCCGTCAATTAACGGCCCATATTTTACTCCGCCAATTAACATCATAAATATCGCTAATATACCAAAGACCAAATTCATTGAGGTACAAAAATTAGCTATCCAAGATTTGTTCATTAATACTTACGAGCTGCGAGTACTTTTCTCGCGTTTTGCTCGCCTTCCTCCTTTATAGTGTTGTATGCCAATTATCTTCACAAGCGACATTAATTTCGTTTATGAGAAACCTGTTTATTTTCTTCAGTTATCCTGCCGATAATAGTTTCTCCCCCTACAACCTTGTCCCCTTTTTTGACCAAGACTTCAATCGTATCAGGAAAAACAACTTCTGTACAAGAACCAAATTTTATCAAACCGTACAATTCACCTTTACTCAACTTATCATTCAAAGTAACCCAAGATACTATTCGTCTAGCTAAAATACCAGCAATCTGCGTCACGGTAACGCGTGTATGCTTATTTTCTATGCCAATCATGTGCCGTTCATTTTCAAAGCCAACACTTTTCTCATAAGCTGGCAAAAATCGCCCGCAAGTATATTGCTGTAATTTAATTGCCCCTTGAATAGGGCTACGATTGACATGAACATTAAAAACAGACAAAAATATCGTCACTTTTGTACACGGTTTCTTGACAAAATCATCATATGGCACTTGTGTCACCTGCATGACTGTGCCGTCAGCTGGTGAAACTAAAACCAAATCATCTTCTGGTATCTGTCGACTGGGGCTACGAAAGAAAAAGGCAAAAAAACCAGTCAACACCCCAGGTATAATTGCCGCATAATGCGAAACACAAAAGTAGGTCAACACCGTGAGCAGAGCAGCTCCACCAATAAATTTATATCCTTCTTTTACTATTTTCATCTAATCACTCCCTAGCTCAAGGTGAATTGCCTATTCGAGCTTACAAACAGGGCATTCTAATATGCTATTAAATTATAGTATATTTCATTTTTTTTGTCCAATTTTACGCTTAAATGCGCGGACAGCAAAAACAAATTTAGGCAAAGCCATCAACCTACCAATACGTTTAGGTTGCAATAGACCTCTAAAGAGCCATTCTAACTTTGCCTTTTGCATCCAAACTGGAGCACGCTTTACCGCACCGGCCATAACATCGAAAGTACCACCTACCCCGATAGAAACAGGCACAGCTAATTCGTCTTTATACTTAAACAGCCACTTTTCTTGCTTAGGAACACCTAAGGCAACAAGCAAAATATCTGGTTTCTTGGCACGAATATCGGCGACAATATCTGAATTATCTGCCTCACTAAAGTAACCGTTACGCACTCCTACTATTTCTACTCCCCTATATTTAACTTCCGCCTTCACTTTGGCCTGTTCAGCAATGCCAGGGGCAGAACCAAAGAAATACACGCGCCACTTTTTACGAGGAGCAATGGCCAAAAGTTCCTGCACCAAATCATATCCAGCTACGCGCTCTGGCATCTTCTCTCCTAAGTAGTTAGCGGCCCAAACTGTACCAGCGCCATCTGGTACCACTAGTTCTGCTTTCTGAAGTATTTCTTTAAAATTTTGGTCTTGTTTAGTGAGCATTAACATTTCGGCATTTGCCGTGGCGATAAGAGATGGCGTGCGCTCGGCTATTAACTTTTCAATATATTGCACGGTTTCTTGCATATTGAAAGTGGCGACACCGATATCCAAAATATTTGCTTTTTTCAATTCCATTTAACTAACCATATTGTCGTCTAAACCTACAACAATGTCCTCTCTTTCCTTTTCTTTATTAGAAAAACCATGCCATTTTAAAAGGCAAATGTTCAAATCACTCTATCGAAAAATCTAGCCATTAAATGTCAATATCCAGTCCTGACAAATGAGAATTTTTCTCATGTTCGTTAAACTATAATTTTACCATATTAACAACAAAAAAACAATCATTTCCGTCTTAAAAGAACCTTCTGATATTGCATTTTAGCATTTTTTTTGTTATCTTTAAAGAATATAAATTTAATGATAAAAAACTGGTTTGTCCATATCATTAAAAGCAAATAATTATGCTCGTTTGGTTGTATATCTCAATTTTATATCTTAATTAGTAATAGGGAGGAAGCAGATTATATTCTGCAACAAAAATGAAATTTATTGATAGAGCTTTTATTTCTGTCAAAGCTGGCAACGGTGGCAATGGTAAGTCAGCTTTTAGACGTGAAAAATTTGTTCCTAAAGGTGGACCAAGTGGTGGTGACGGCGGACATGGGGCCAATATTGTTTTTGCGGTCGACCGTAATATAAATACCCTTTTGGACTTCCGTTATAAACGCAAGTTCACCGGTGCTAACGGCGAAAATGGCGATATAAAAAATCAATTCGGCAAAAACGCCCCTGATTTAGTAATAAAAGTACCTGCTGGCACTGTCATAAAGGATAAAGCAACAGACCGTATTTTAGCTGATTTGACGGCCGAAAATTCCAGTATCGTCATTTGCAAAGGTGGAAGAGGAGGCCGAGGCAATGCCCGCTTTGCCACCAGCTCCCATCGCGCGCCTACTTTCGCTGAATTGGGTGAGCCTGGCGAAAGTAAAGATTTAATTTTGGAATTGAAAGTATTGGCTGATGTCGGTTTAGTCGGCTATCCGAGCGTTGGAAAGTCCAGTCTAATCGCTGCCGTATCGGCCGCTAAACCAGAAATCGCCGACTATCACTTCACCACTTTAACGCCAATTCTCGGTGTGGTCCAAATCGCCCCAGAAGAAAACTTTGTCATGGCCGATATCCCTGGCCTCATCGAAGGTGCTTCTGAAGGCATCGGTCTTGGCCACGATTTTCTACGCCACATCGAGCGCACCAAGGTGCTCATTCACGTGGTCGATGCCTCTGGCATCGAAGGGCGTAATCCAGTAGAGGATTTTCATAATATCAATCGCGAATTATCACTTTACTCAAGCAAATTAACCAAAAAAGTGCAAATTCTAGCAGCCAATAAAATAGATTTGCCAGAAGCACAGGAATACCTACCGCAATTAGAGGCCTTAGCTAAGGAAAAAGGACTTGCCTTCTTTCCCATCTCCGCAGCGACAAAGCAAGGCACTAGTGAATTGATGAAGTACGCCTATCAACAGGTTTGCGATTACAAAGAAGAACCTGAAGAAATCAATCAACCAGAAATAGTGGAAGATGATGTAGATAAAATAACTATTTCCCGCGACAAGAGTGGCGATTTCGTTGTCTCGGGCAAAGCTTTAGATAAATTAGTGGCTATGACTAATTTTGCTAACGATGAAGCATTGCGCCGTTTCCAATACATTTGGCGCCTCAAAGGTATCGATGAAATGTTAAAAGAACGCGGTATCAAAGAAGGCGACACTGTTCACATCGGCGAAATGGAATTTGAATTTAGAGAATAATCGAGGAAATTAATTTGTTAAAAAATACTTTAAATACAAAACAAAGATGTTATTTACGCTCTTTAGGAATGACAGAAGACCCCGTCATCAATATCGGCAAAGAAGGCATCACCCCTAGTCTGGTGCTTGGCGCTAATGATGTCATTACCAAACGCGAATTGGTAAAAGTCAATGTCTTACAAAATTGTCCATTAGAGGTAAAAGAAGCCATTACACTTCTAGCCGAAAGGTCTGATTGCGACTTAGTCCAAATAATTGGACGCAAAGGATTACTTTTCCGTCGCAATTTCAAAAAACCCAAAATTACATTCCCTAACAGTAAAAAACGCTCACACAGATAGGCAGGGAATTTTTCATGACACAGAGAGCATACTTACAAGAAATAAGAGATGCTAAACGCATCGTCATCAAGGTTGGCACAAGCACCCTTTCCCACAAAAATGGGCACCTCAACCTTCACCGTATCGACTTATTGGTGCGACAAATATCCGATTTGGCCAATAAAGGCAAGGAAATTCTTTTAGTAACCTCCGGCGCAGTTGGTGCCGGATTGAGCAAGATGAAACGCACCGAAAGACCACAAAGTATTCCTGAAAAACAGGCCTTTGCCGCTATCGGCCAAGGCATTTTGCTCCACATATATGAAAAGATGTTTAGCGAATACAACCAAACCGTAGCTCAAGTACTACTCACCAAAGAAAATTCTATCGATTATAGACAGTACATGAATACGAGAAATGCCTTGCTCACGCTCTTATCGCTAGGAGTTATTCCCATCATCAATGAAAATGACGTGGTAGCTATAGACGAATTAAAAATTGGCGATAATGACACCCTCTCTGCCATCGTTTCTGTAATCGTGGATGCTGACCTCCTCATTCTCCTTTCTGACATTGATGGCCTTTACGACAAAAACCCGCACCAACATGCCGATGCTAATTTAATTCCCTACATAGAGGAAATCACACCGCAAATTGAAGAAATGGGCGGTGGTGCCGGTACAAAAATGGGAACTGGCGGTATGTTAACAAAATTAAAGGCCGCCAAAATAGCCATCTCTTCTGGTGTCAACATGATAATTGCCAATGGCGAAAAACAAGATGTTTTAATGCATATAGCCATGGGACAAGATATCGGCACTATTTTCAAAGCGCGAAAAACCCACTTAGCTCGTCGTAAGAGCTGGCTCGCTTTCGGCAAGCAAACCTCTGGCAGCATTATCGTCGACAGTGGTTGTGCGGATGCTTTAAAAAATTCTGGTGCGAGCATTCTTGCGGCTGGCATTGTCTCCTGTTTAGGTGATTTTGTCGCTGGCGATACGGTACGCGTTCTCGCTCCTAACGGCGAAGAAATAGCGCGTGGGGCTGTAAATTATGATTCAGCTACTATTCAAATCATCAAAGGACATCAAACTTCAGAATTCCCCCAGCTCTTTTCTGGAAAAATATACGAAGAAGTTATTCATCGCAACAATATGGTTCTAATCAGTTAAATTAATCATGAGGTGCAAAATTATGGACAATGGCAATCTATTATTAAAACAAGCGCAAGCTGCGCATCAGGCGTCTCGCGAATTGGCAGCTGCTTCTACCATCCAAAAAAATAAAACTCTCCTAAAAATGGCAGATATGTTAGAAAAAGAAACCCCTACTATCTTAAAGGAAAATAATATTGATTTGGAAAATGGGCGCCGTAAAAAACTTTCTACCGCCATGTTAGACCGACTGATGTTGAATGAAATGCGCATCCATACAATGGCCGAAGGACTTAGAGAAATTGCCTCTTTGGATGACCCTATTGGCGAAGGTATCGTTGAAACTGTTCGCCCCAACGGCTTAGATATACGTGCTATACGTGTTCCTTTGGGTGTGGTTGGTATCATCTATGAAGCACGTCCTAATGTCACCTCTGATTCCATCGGCCTATGCCTAAAATCTGGCAATGCCGTCATTTTAAGAGGTGGTTCCGAAGCCATCCATTCCAATACCATTATCAGTAACATCTTGATGCGTACCGCTTATCAAGAAGGCATTCCCGAAGGGGCCATCCAATTTGTCAACAGTACGGACCGAAAAGCTGTGCATGATATGTTGCAACTACGCGACTATATCGACGTCGTCATTCCACGCGGCGGAGCTGGGCTTATCAACTTTGTCTTAGCTAATAGCACCGTCCCAGTAATTGAAACTGGTGCTGGTATTTGCCACGCCTTTGTCGATTCCTTTGCCGATTTTGACATTGCAACTAAAATTGTCATCAATGCCAAAACTTCTCGTCCAGCAGTGTGCAATACGATTGAAACTTTGCTTGTCCACAAGGATATCGCTCCGACCTTCCTACCTCATATCATCGCTGAATTACAAAAACACCATGTGGAAGTACGTGGTTGCCAGCGTGTCTTAGAATTGTGTCCAGAGTTTACCGACCTCGTTCCTGCCACAGAACAAGATTGGGCTACGGAATATCACGATTTGATAATTTCCATCAAAGTTGTCGATTCACTAGCCGATGCCGTAAATCATATCAATACCTTTAATACACGCCACTCAGAAGTAATCGTCACTAATAATTATACAAATGCCCATTACTTCCAAAAATACGTCGATGCTGCCGTCATTTATGTCAATGCTTCCACACGCTTTACAGACGGATACGAATTCGGCTTTGGTGCTGAAATCGGTATCAGCACGCAAAAACTACACGTGCGCGGACCAATGGGTTTACACGCCCTCACCACCATGAAATATATGGTAGATGGCAATGGTCAAATCCGTATTTAGATTTTTCAAGGCACTCTATGAATACTGGGCTTATACGCCAAAGGGCCGCCACGATTTCATAGATTATAGCAAAGCGGTGGTACTCATTGGTACCACCATGTTTGCTATCTACATAATTTTGCGCCTAATTTTTTCCTAAAAATTTGCGAAAAAAAGAAAGGAAAATCACCTCTAGGGTGAAGGAACTATCGTGCAAAAAATTGGCATCATGGGGGGAACTTTTGACCCCATCCATTTTGGGCATCTGATGACGGCTGAAGCTGTGCGAGATGAATTTCACTTAGATAAAGTTATTTTCATTCCAGCAGCTTCTCCGCCCCATAAATTAAATTTCAAACTGACCAGCCCCCTACATCGATACAATATGACACTTCTTGCCACAGCCTCCAACCCTTACTTTCACGTATCGGATATCGAATTAAAGAGGACCGGCCCATCTTACACGCTCGATACGATAAAGGAACTATCTAACATTTATCCTCAGGCGGAGCTGTATTTTATCATTGGTGCCGATGCCGTACAGGGATTACCTACCTGGCATCGGGTGGACGAATTATTACAACTTTGCCAATTCATCGCTGCTACTCGGCAGGGATGCTATCCTGATGTAGATGCCATCAAAAAACATTTTGGCACAGCGGGGCAACGCATTCACCGCTTAAACACTCCAGAATTGGAAATATCTTCCACTAATATCCGCAAACGATTGCAAAGAGGATATTCTATTCGCTATATTCTTCCAGAAGCGGTTTGTAACTATATAGAAAAAGAACATCTGTACCAAAAATAATTTAATAACATCTCTCCACACCTAGGATTTTCAATAATGCTTGGTGGTGAATTTGCCATGAGAAGTTGCTAGAAATGTGTTATAATAAGGAAAGTTACATGATTTTTTAAATACATACTATAGAAAGGCGGCCTCGTATGTTAGGTGATATTTTTCGTAAAAAAAGAGAAGAAAGAGCTTTAAGTTTAAAAGATGTAGAAAAAGAGACCAATATACGCAGTGTATATTTAAAAGCCATTGAAAATGAGGATTATTTTGCCATCAAAGGTGAGGTCTATCTGAAAGGTTTTATCCGCGCTTATGCCAAGTTTTTAGACATGGACCCAGATGCCGTCATCAATCAATATAATGCAGAAAATCCCCGTTCTAAACCACAAATAGAACCGAGCAATGCTCCTATAAATGAAGATAAAACTGTACTAATTCCCAAAACTGATTTACCGCCGGCAAAACCAGCTACAACTTATCAAGACGATTACAATGAGAAAAGACAACAAGAATTGGCTAAACATCGCAAGCAACGGCAAGAAAAGAACAAAAAAATCAATTTTGTTTTTGCTATCATCATTGCCTTTGTCGTTTTGAGTTGTGCTGCTTACTTTGTGTTGCCCTTTTTCTGGCAAGATGCTCCGGCTCCCACTCCCATAAATACAACTACAACTGCCGAAAAACCAGTAGACACACCAGCGCCAGCAGTTTCTGGTGTTCATCTGAAGGCAGTATTTACTAAGAATTGTTGGACGGAAGTAAAAGCGGACGGCGTAGTCGTCCTCGCTAAAACAGTTACTAAAGGAACGTCTTTAGAATGGAATGCCAAGAAAAGTATCGACTTAAAATTGGGCAATGCAGGAGCCGTTAAATTAACCTTCAATGGTAAGGAATTGCCACCTCTAGGTGCCGATGGCAGTGTCATAAATAAAACCTTTACAGCGACCATCCCTGATACAACGCCAACCCCTACCGAGACAAATACCAATACTAATACTCCTGACACTAATCAAGCGGTTGATTCGTCCAGCAGTTATACTACTCCTACTTCTACCAATAGCCATGCTACTAATACGGCTCCCACCCAAACTGCTCCCAAACCCGCACAACAAACTGTTACACCGGTAAAGAAACAAACTTCCCACCAGACACAACAGGCAGTAGCTCCAACCAAAAAATCTGTTGAAACAGCTGTCCCCACTGCTGGTAATGACGCTTCGGAGAAGAAATAATTAGGTAAGGTGAATAAACGATGAAATGTCCCTTTTGTGGTCAAGAAGACAGTCGCGTAATCAATTCGCGCAGCGCTGATGATGGTAAATCCATCAGACGGCGGCGCGAGTGCATTGCGTGTAGCAGACGCTTCACAACCTACGAAACGGTAGAAATGGTTCCTTTGATTATCATAAAAAATGACGGTCGCCGGGTTGAGTTTGACCGCAATAAACTGCAAAGTGGTATCTTGCGCTCTTGCTACAAGCGAGACATTCCAACAGACCAAATTTTACAATTTGCTCTTTCCATTGAGAAAGAACTATACAATATGACTTCTCGTGAAATTCCCAGCAAAAAAATCGGCGAATTGGTTATGGAAAGATTGCGTCACTTTGATGCTGTCGCCTACATCAGATTCGCTTCCGTTTACCGCAAATTTACCAACATAGACAGTTTTACCGAAGAAGTGGCTAATTTGCGCGCAGACAAAAAATAATATTTCGGCTACTGCAAATTCTGACTGGAATTTACGGTAGCCTTTCTTTATACTAACATTGATACGCCAAAA
>JAHHSQ010000048.1 GCA_020025135.1 Pectinatus sp. | reverse complement strand
ACGATGAAAATGAGGCTTGCCAATATCTGCTAAAAAGGCTTACGGCATATGGATGTGCTGGTGTGAGCAATGATTACCCTCAGCTAACAAAATATATTGAGGATAAATAAATTCAGGTGAGATGGCTGACGATTGAGAAATGGAAAGAGATTATAAAAAAGAAAAAATCGATATAGATTTGATTGTTTTATCACCTAAAGATAAAGGACAATAAATTTATATGTTTTTATTTAGCTTGTTGGAAGAAAGGTTTTAATGTGTTTTCATTATTACAGATGTTATTAAAAAAAATACTTATCCGGAAGATAATTTTTGCTAGAAATTGTTAAATGTCAATAATGAAGGGGAAAAGTATTTTTATTTTTGGCGTAAAAGTATGGACAGAAGTGGTATAATTATATTAAAATAGTTATTTTTAAAAGTGAGAAAATTGTTGGTAAGGCTCGTGTAATCAGCTGTTTTCTTGGTCTGTGGTTGGATTTGTAGTTCCTTTTTTGTGATAGTAAAATGATTTATTGCTTGCATTTATTTATAGAAAAATTATAAGAAAAATGTTATAATTTAATAAAATGATAGTTTTTGTGCATTTCTAAACTGTAAACTAGAAATTTTGCAATCACTATGATTTTGATTTAGCCTGCTGTACACTCTTCTATTTTAGATGTGGGATAAAGGCAGGAATATACCGTAAGAACTACGGGAATATAAGCTTGCCGGAGAAGATAGACGAAGTTTTTAGAAGAAAAGCTGATGCTATTTTTGATGAAGCAGGAAGTCTTCGCTTTAAGGTGCTCTCCTTAGGTGGCAGACAGTTCATAAAAGAACAAAAAGTTTTAGAGGGGGACATTTTTGAATGGCAGTAAGAGTAGCAATTAATGGATTTGGTCGTATTGGACGTTTGGCTTTTAGACAGATGTTTGATGCAGAAGGTTATGATGTCGTAGCTATTAACGACTTGACCAGCCCCAAAGTATTGGCTCATCTTCTGAAATACGATTCTACCCAAGGTCGTTATAAGTATGCTGAAACCGTAGAATCTGATGCAGATAGTATTACTGTAAAGGGTAAAAAAATTACCGTTTACGCTAAACCAAATCCAGAAGAGTTACCGTGGAAAGAACTCGATGTTGATGTAGTCTTAGAATGTACAGGTTTTTTTGCTTCCAAAGAAAAGGCATCTGCTCACATTAAAGCTGGGGCTAAAAAAGTTGTTATTTCTGCTCCTGCTGGCAATGATTTGCCTACTATCGTTTATAATGTCAATCATAATGTTCTCAAACCTACCGACAAAGTAATTTCTAGTGCTTCTTGCACGACGAATTGCTTGGCGCCAATGGCAGCTACTTTGAATAAATTAGCACCTATTGAAAGTGGTATCATGTTGACCGTACATGCCTATACTGGTGACCAAATGACCTTAGATGGTCCGCAACGCAAGGGAGATTTGCGCCGTTCGAGAGCAGCGGCAGTCAATATCGTGCCTAATAGTACTGGGGCAGCTAAGGCAATTGGCCTAGTTATACCAGAACTCAATGGCAAGATGATTGGTTCGGCACAGCGCGTACCTACTCCGACTGGTTCTACAACGGTATTAATCGCTGTTGTAAAGGGAAAAGTGACAGTGGAAGAAGTCAACGCGGCTATGAAAAAGGCAGCAAATGAATCCTTTGGCTATACAGAAGAGTTACTCGTATCTTCTGATATTATTGGTACTAAATATGGCTCTTTGTTTGATGCAACGCAGACTATGGTAGCTCCAATGGAAGATGGACGTACCCATGTGCAGGTTGTTGCTTGGTATGATAATGAAAACAGCTATACCAGCCAAATGGTAAGAACGATTAAGTACTTTGCAGAATTGAAATAAGTGTTCGGCCTTATGTTTGATGATAGGGTCCGGTCGTAGGGGCGGTCGGACCTTATTTTTTTAC
>JAHHSQ010000047.1 GCA_020025135.1 Pectinatus sp. | reverse complement strand
GGGGTTAATAAATATTCTAATATCTAGAAAGGGGTTAATTTGGAAATGAAAAAGTATTGGAAAAAGGTAGTTTTGGGAACTATTGCTGGGGTGGGGCTATTTTCTGCAGTCACTTTTGCTGCTATCAGTTCTACGCAAGCGGTCAATATCGTCAAAGCTAATTATCCAGGAGCGAATGTTTATTCTGTCGAATACGACCATGAAGATGGGGTACAAGTATATGAAGTGAAGTTTACTTCTGATAAAGTGCGCAAAGGTGAAGTGAAAATAGACATAGAAAATGGGCAAGTTATCGAACAGAGCATTCACTATTACATTAGATAAAAAACTATAAAAAAGGGCGTAGACAATTTCTTTGAGTTGTCTACGCCCTTTTTTTGTGAATAATTATAATTTATGTGCCCAGTGACATAATGCGCCGGTAAATTGATTTAATTTGAAAGAACTGCTAACGGCTTTTTGCATAAACATTTCTGCTTCTTGGAAAGCTTCTGGTACGCTAAGTCCTTTTGCTAAACCAGCAGTCATGGCAGCAGAGAATGTGCAACCAGCACCGCTATTATAGGCATTAGGTACTTTGCTCTTTTCTTTGATGTGGAATTCTTTGCCATCAAAGAGGACATCAACCATCACATCACTGTCGCTAAAACGACTGCCAGATTTGATGATGACGTTTTTGGCACCAAGTTTATGAATTTTTTGGGCCGCTTCTTTAATGTCTTCTAAAGAATCTACTTGTTCCATATCAGCTAAATAAGCCGCTTCCAAAGTATTTGGTGTAATAACATCGGCAAACTTTACCAAGGTGCTCTTAATGGCGCGAGCTGCATCTGGGACCATGATGGTGTCCATGCCCTTGCAAACCATGACGGGGTCGATGACGATATTTTGTAAATCATATTTTTGGATGGATTCAGCAACTAGTTCTACCAATTCGCCAGAGCCCAACATACCAGTTTTCATGGCATTTGGTTTTATTCCAGCTGCGACAGTACTAATCTGTCTTTTAATCGTGTTCATATCAATTGGGAAAATATCATGAGCCCAAGATTCTGGGTGCTGTGCGACAATGACTGTGAGTACAACCATGCCATAGACATTCATTTCCTCAAAAGTTTTTAAGTCAGCTTCCATTCCGGCAGCGCCAGAAGTATCTGAACCAGCAATAGTGAGAGCTTTATAGTTCGCCATATTTATACCTCACAAATTAAAATTTAGATGTTTTTATTATATTATTTTTAGAAAATATATGCAAATTTATAGCATATTCATTCATATTGGAGTGCTAATTTGCTAAGATTAAAAAATTGTTGCAAGAGAAAAAAGTTGTACAGGACTAGTTGATGTCCATCTAGAGATGTGTTTTTTTCCGTCATTAGAAGACCATGATTTAACCGAGCACATTAATTTATGAGATTTTTTAATAGAGCAAAATTGTATATATTGTATGTAATAGGGATAAATTCATTTTCTGGCTATAAATAAACATTAATAGCAAATCAGCACTAGCTGTGGTAGGGCGGATTTTTATTTAATAAAACAGCGTAGGGAAGTTGGTATGTGTTATAATAGGCACAGAAATACTATTGAAATGGTAGCTGTTTTTTGATAGTTATTGCTATACTTATAGAAAAAATTTAAGAGGAGGAAGACGCGGGAAACCACAGATAGATGAAAAGAAAGAAAAAAAGAGTGTTCAAAAAATCTAAACAAGCATTATTAGAAGATAAAAAAAAGTCTATAGAGAGCATGAAAGAAACCGCAGGTACTGTTAGTGAGGGTGAGCAAGTCGAGGAGAATTTAGTTACAGAAAATTTAAAAGAACCAAGTAAATTATCAACAGATGGAAATCTCGTTAATTCTAACAAGTTGTCGGAAAATGTCAAAAAAATTATACGGAATTTTTTACATAGGCATACTAGCGAAACGGCGGGAGAGAATTACTATACGATAAAAATCAGCACTGCTGGTGAAGATATCACTAGAGATATACATATTTCCAAAAAATTATGGAAATATGGTGTTTTTTCTTTGGCAGGAACTTTTTTCTTATTTATTGCTATTACTACTATAGCAGGGTATTCGTTATTTGCTAATCATATAAATTCTCAGGCTATGTCTAAACTGCGAGAAGTAAATACTTTACAGCAGGAAAAATTGACTAGTCTGGCAGTGAAGGCTAATGAGTTACAGCAACAGTTAGACAAAATAACAGCGACAGAAAATGCCATCAAAAGTGTTGCCAATGTCAATGTTTCTCTGCAAGATGACCCTTATAGTGAAATTAGGCGTAATGTGAAGAATGGTGGTGAAGGTGGCCCCATAGTTCCTCCTAATTTACAAAATACAGCACAAATGCTTGATATAGTTGAAAAAAGACTTCAAATTCATGATAAAAATATGCTTGTTCTTAAATCAGCTTTTGCTCAACAGCAAAAGGAACAGGCCGCCATGCAGGCCCAAAATTTAGCTACTCCGACCGGTTGGCCGGCCTCTGGTTATATCAGTTCTCCCTTTGGTTTTAGGTGGCATGGTACAGATTTTCATCCCGGTGTCGATATTGCTGCTGATTATGGAACACCTATTAGAGCGACGGCTGATGGTGTAGTTACTTATGCCGGTTGGAATGCTGGCGGTTATGGAAATATGGTCGATATCAATCATGGTAATGGTTTGATGACGCGTTATGGCCATGCTATGCGTGTTGTGGCATATGTTGGTGAGCATGTACATAGGGGGGATGTTGTGGCCTATGTTGGCAGTACTGGATATAGTACAGGTCCACATGTACATTATGAAGTCCGTCTGCACGGTAAACCGATTGACCCTGCGCCATATTTGTAGAGGTAGACGATGCAAAAACGCACTGTACACATTGTAGAAAATAATTATATGAAGTATTTTTTTTAAAAATATCGTCGTTTTTCGACTGAAATTTTGCCTCATTTATTGCAGGAGAAGCAATATAAAATTAAAGTTGCCGGAAAAGAAAAGTATTGCGGTCGGCAAGCGATGGAATATAAGATAGTACTTGCCGACGGTACGGCTTTTCGCGCTGCTTTTACCACAAGTTCCGTAAAGCCCCTGCCTTTAGGCATGGGGATATAAGGCACATCCACCGAATTTGC
>JAHHSQ010000046.1 GCA_020025135.1 Pectinatus sp. | reverse complement strand
ATAAAAACCCTTCTCTAAAATTAGAGAAGGGTTTTTTTAGATTAATTTCATCAATCTATCTACTGGTAATAAGCGTAAGAGAATTAAACAAATGATGAGATTGGGCAATAAATAGGTCATATTAAATGTTAGAGAATACCAGTAAGGTGAAACGCCACTGGGAGCGTAATTGGCAAAAAAAGCTACTCCAGAAATAAAGTGGCAGAGAAAACGCCCACTAACGCCGATGATAGCGCCCCAAAAGCGATGTTTAGGAAAATAGCCGGCTAAGCCGAGTGCCATAAAAGGTAAAGGATAATCAAAGAGAACTTGTACTGGCTGGACGATAAAAGGGTCTTGAATGAGGTTAATCATACCGTAGATAAATCCAGTTAAAAAGCCAACGGCTGGTCCATAGCGATAGGAAATAAATATTATTGGTAGCATGGCACCTAGTGTAATACTGCCTCCTTGGGGCATATGATAGAGGCGTAAGGCGTGTAAAATGATGCTGAGAGCGAGCATTAAGCTCATGTGTGTTAAAAGGCGTGTGGTGAATTTAATCTTTTTCATGTAGGCGAAGGCAATAGTGAGTAGGCCAAGGCCAATAATGGCAAAGATGACGAGCGGATGAGCGAGAATTTCTTTCATGTGTTTCACAGCAAGACCTAATAGCGCCTTGCTGCATTGTCTCCTTTCTAGCATTTAGATTTTTTATATAAAAACCCAGGGATGCGAATAAAGGGGGCAAGAAAAGTTTTTAGTAGCTACTTGTAAATAGCTAAGGGAGAAAATAAAATGAGCAAATAAAAAGCACTGCCTCATATAGATAGCAGTGCTTTCACTTTCCTACGCCGGCATTATCCGTATCAGGTTAAAGGGTTGCTGAAATATCTTCATTTCTCAGCTCATGAGAGCTCCCCTAGTTTTTTCTATTAAATTTGCTAAATCAGGCTTTTTATTAAGCTTTTTGGCGCTGTTGTTCACGAATTTTTTTCCAAGCCCAGATGCAACGCACACCAGGATGAAGATGAGGAATAGCAAAGCAACGATTACAGCTGACGCAAATAGTTTTATCCGTTTTTCCATTGGCAAATTGTGTTAAAATATCCGGTTGACAGATGGAAGCGCGTGCGATGGAAATGAGTTTTATGTCTGTGGACAAGATTTTCTCGATGTCAGCAGTGCTTTTTACTCCCCCAACCAAACTCATTGGCATGGTAGGGTACTTAGTTGCTAAGGCCGCGATGCGCGGTAAATAGTAGAGTGAAGCGGTACGTGGCATATGAATAAAATCGCTACCACTCCATTCGATAAATTCTACACCAAGGTTTTGACATTTTTCCACTATATATGGTAAATCTTGCGCATAAGCAACGTCATCACCAGTGGTATCGCTATTTATCTTTATCGCTACTGGAAAACTTTTCCCGCAGGCTTCCTTGATACCAGCAATTATTTCAGCGATGAGGCGAAAGCGGTTTTCAATACTTCCACCGTATTCGTCAGTGCGTTGATTGAAAACTGGGTCTATAAAACGCGATAGCAAGTAGCTGTGAGCAGCGTGAATTTGTACCCCATCTGTACCGGCTTTTTGCAGGCGTTGCGCAGCTTGAATAAAAGCTAGGCGAATATCGTTTATCTCCGTTAAAGATAGGGGTGTTGCAACATGGTTTTTTACTTTGCTATTGGAAACATCACGCCAATCTGTGGTATCTACGGCGCGAGGGCCAGCGTGGTTGATTTGAGGCATAAAAGCGACATTGTATTTATGAGCAAGTTGAGTAGCTTTGGTAAATTGCTCAATGTATTTATCTTCGTAAATACAGGTCTGTTCCACATTGGCACGCCCACCTTGCTTAACGCAACAATGTCCACTGATGATTAAGCCGAAGTTATTTTGGCACAATTCTTCATACATAGCATATTCTGCCTCGGTCATAAAGCCATCTGAAGTTCCCAAAAAGCTGTGAATCGCGGAACGAATAAAGGAATTTTTCAGAGATAAATTATGTAATTGTATAGCTTTATTTATCGGAATCGACATTTTTTACTTCCTTTACAAAAAAATTTATTTTGGGATAGAATTTGACTGGTCAATAAGTAATTTTTCTATGTTAGAGAGAATTGTTGCTGTAAATTTGGATATATCGTTCTGTTAAAGACCAGCTACTACTGGCCTGTATTTCATAGAAAAAATGCGTGCAAAAGGTCTATTCTTCGATGCGGCGGATATCGGCACCGAGTGAACAAAGCTTGCCGACTAAATTGTCGTAACCACGGTCGATATGGTGGATATAGCCGACACGTGTTTCTCCTTCGGCGACCAGACCAGCTAAGACCATGGCAGCGCCAGCACGCAAATCAGTTGCTTTTACTTGGCAACCGAGGAGTTTATCTACTCCCTCTACAACGGCGGTACGGCCGTCAATCTTAATGTGTGCACCCATGCGTTTTAGTTCATCGACGTGCATAAATCTATTTTCAAATACGGTTTCAGTTACCATTCCCGTTCCTTGAGAAATGGCTAGCATAGCCATAAACTGAGCCTGCATATCGGTCGGAAAACCGGGATAGGGCATAGTTTTCAAATCGATAGATTGTAGTGGTTTAGTGGCGCGAACATGGATGCCTTGGATTTCTTCCACTATTTCTGCACCAGCTTCAGACAACTTGGCAATAATTGGTTTTAAATGTTCACTGATGGCATTTTCAATAAATACATCGCCTTGGGTCATGGCAGCTGCAACCATATATGTTCCAGCTTCAATGCGGTCAGGAATGATTGTATAGTCGCAGCCGGTCAATTTGGGGACGCCCTCTATTTTTATGACATTGGTTCCAGCACCGCGGATTTTGGCGCCCATCATGTTTAAGAAATTAGCTAAATCAATTATTTCAGGTTCTTGAGCGGGATTTTCCAAGACGGTTTTTCCTTCTGCCATGCTGGCTGCCATCAGAATATTTTCTGTTGCCCCGACACTAGGAAAATCGAGGTAAATTCTCGCCCCTTTGAGACCATTGGGTACCGTGGCATGAATAAAGCCGTGGCCAATTTCGATTTTGGCTCCGAGGGCTTCAAAGCCCTTTAAGTGTAAATCAATCGGTCTTGTGCCGATAGCACAGCCACCAGGTAGAGAAATCTTAGAATGACCGCAACGGGCCAACAAAGGTCCCATAATTAAAAAAGAAGCACGCATTTTGCGAATTAACTCATAAGGAGCATCGCATGAGGTAATTTGCGTACTATCTATGGTAAGTTTATTTTTGTCTTTCTGAAAAGAAACTTTGACACCTAATTCGCGCAAGACTTCAGAAATGGTATCTACATCATCTAAACAAGGAACTTCGTCCAAAGTACAAGGGCGATTTTGTCCCAGTAAGGTAGCAGTAATAATCGGCAAAACGGCATTTTTAGCACCGCTGATTTTTACTTTACCTGTTAATCGGTTACCACCGTGTATGACTAATTTTTCCAAAATTATGTCCCCCGAAAACATGCTTATATCTTAAACATTTTATCATTTAATGGCATATATATCAAGAATAATCACCCAATAGATAGGAATAAGGATAAATCGTTTATTATTAGATGAACAAAAGGCAGGGTGAAAATAATGAGTGTAATATTCTGTTTAAAATTCTATATATTAAAT
>JAHHSQ010000045.1 GCA_020025135.1 Pectinatus sp. | reverse complement strand
ATAAAAATGGGCAGGGCCATGTCCATTAGAAAAGGAAATATAAGACCTATTCGTCTGGCATGAAAGGCCAGTTTTGTTTGTATCTTATAATCTCGTGCATTAATTTGCGGGAGTATATCAAATAAGTGATAAAATGGCGATGTAATTGCCATTTTAGTATAATTTTATCAAAAAATTAAACTTGATAAGGGGCAGTGTATGGCGGCAATTTCTTATGAATTAATCAAAAAATGTCCAGTGACAGGAGCCAGAGCGGGCATTATTCATACGCCACATGGTTCTTTTCCCACACCCATTTTTATGCCTGTAGGTACACAGGCTACGGTGAAAACGTTATCACCGCATGAACTTGAGGACATGAATGCGGGTATTATTTTGAGCAATACCTATCATCTTTTTTTGCGACCTGGTCCAGCATTGATTCGTGAAGCGGGTGGTTTACATAAATTCATGAATTGGAAAAGAGCCATTTTGACAGATAGTGGTGGTTTTCAAGTCTTTAGTTTAGGCGATTTGCGCAAGATAACGGAAGAGGGAGTGGCTTTTCGCTCTCATTTAGATGGTTCAAAGCAGTTCCTTTCTCCGGAAATAGCGACAAAAGCGCAGATGGATTTTGGCTCAGATATCATCATGGCTTTTGATGAGTGCATTCCTTATCCTGCTGATAGGGAATATACAAAAAAATCAACAGAGCGTACTTTACGTTGGGCTAAGCGTTGTAAGGATACCTTAGGAGAATCGGACACACAGGGATTGTTCGGTATTGTCCAAGGGGGGATGTATGAAGATTTGCGCATAGACTGTGCAAAGCGCTTGGTAGAAATGGATTTTCCAGGTTATGCAGTCGGTGGATTGAGCGTTGGTGAACCGAAGGAACTTATGTATGAGGTTTTAGATTATACCGTGGCCGCTCTGCCGGAAGATAAACCGCGTTATTTGATGGGGGTGGGCACGCCAGATTGCCTTTTAGAAGGTGTTAAGCGCGGGATTGATATGTTTGACTGTGTGTTCCCCACCAGAGTCGGACGAAATGGAACGGCGATGACCTGGCAGGGGCGTTTAATCATTAAAAATGCAGCTTATGAGCATGATTTTCGGCCTTTAGATGAGGCCTGCGATTGTTATACTTGCCGTCACTTTACGCGAGCTTATATTCGTCATTTGGTGCGTGCTAATGAGGTCTTTGGCTTGCGATTATTAGCTTTGCATAATTTACATTTTCTCTTGGATTTTATGCGACAAATGCGAACGGCAATCATAGAAGAGCGCTTCCCGGCTTTTTTGCAAAAACATGTTGGTACTTACCAACACAGAAAAAATCCACCCGTTGCTAGATGATGCGGTGTGTGGATGGATTGAGTTAATATTATAAATATTAAAATAAAAAGAAAATATCAATTATGAGGAGTGTTTTTCATGAATTTACAACATTTACAGCCGTTTATTTTTCCGATTGTTATTATTGCTATCTTTTACTTTGTGCTCTATCGTCCCCAGAAGAATCAGCAGAAGAAACGTGAAATGATGATTAATTCCGTGCAAGTGGGCAATCGCGTTGTCACTTTAGGTGGTATTTATGGAGAAGTTACGGCTATTAATGGCAGAAGAATGCGTCTGAAAGTGGCTGAAAATGTCGAAATTGAAGTGGCTTTAAATTCTGTTGGCAAAAATCTTTCTCAGGATAAAAATGCAGAAAGCAATAAAGCAGCAGAATAAGATACTACTGCGTAAACAGGCTCTAGCAAACCGTCGGCAATTATTGCCGGCGGTTATTGACATGAAAAGCCAAAAAATTGTCGAGGCCATTCGCAAAGAACTAGCTTATAGACAAGCAAAAGTCGTATTTTTATATATGCCACTACCAGAAGAAGTACAAGTGCAGAGTTTAATATTGGACTTGTGGTCCGCTGGTAAAACAGTCTGTATTCCATATATAACATCGCTTACCTCAGGAAGGATGGAGGCGGTGCGTTTTACTAGCTTTGCTGATTTGCAAGCAGAGCAGTATTATCACATCAAAACTGTACCTTTGAAGGAAGATACCTTAGTTGCTCCAGAGAATATTGATTTAATTATTGCTCCAGGAGCGGGGTACTCTAAACAATTAGAACGACTTGGTATGGGCGGTGGCTTCTACGACCGTTATATACCGCGTGCGTTAGGAGCTGCCGTTTGGGGTGTTTTTTTTGCTGAACAAGAATTGCCCGGTGGATTTAGCACTGAGCACGACCAATCGCTAGATAAAATATTTACAGATAAGTGCATATATAGTAAATAGTGTGGAGGGATAAAATTTGAAGCGGAATTGTTTTCTTAAATTAGCCGCTACAGTGTTGACCGTTATTGTTGCCTTTATATTTCTCATTAAACCGCTAGCTTATTCCATTCGCCAGGGATTGGATTTACAGGGCGGGACGCATATTGTCTTACAGGGGATAAGTACCCCTAATGCTCCAGTTAATGATGATGCCATGAATCGCGTGCAGAAAATTATGGAAAATCGTGTCAATGCTATGGGCTTGACCGAGCCGATTATCCAGCGCGAAGGTAAAGACCGCATCATCGTAGAGTTGCCAGGTGTTAAAGACCCGGATAAAGCGATTGCTATTTTGGGTAAAACCGCACTTTTGCAATTTAAAACAGAAGATGGACAGACTGTTCTCACTGGTAAAGACTTAAAAGATGCTAGGGAAGAAACTGACCAACAGGGGCAGAATTTAGTTTCCTTGCAATTTACGGATGCAGGAGCGAAGAAATTTGCTGAAGTTACTGCTGACAATGTGGGGAGAACTATTTCCATCGTCTTAGACGGGAAGGTGCTTACTGCACCGCGCGTCAATGAAGCTATTACTGGTGGCAAAGCAGTTATTACTGGGAATAGAAGTTTAGAAGAAGCGCATAATCTGGCATTGTTGTTGCGTTCCGGTGCCTTGCCTGTAAAAGTAGAAGTCATGGAAGTGCGGACGATTGGTCCGACCCTAGGACAAGATAGTAAGGTGAAAAGTGAATTCGCCTTCACTATCGGTGTAGGAGCAGTTGTTTGCTTTATGTTACTTTTTTACCGTGTATCTGGTTTTATTGCTGATATCAGTTTGATGGCTTATGTATTGATTTTGTTGGCAGCTTTGAAATTTTTAAATGCTACTTTAACTTTGCCAGGAATAGCGGGAATTATTTTATCTGTAGGGATGGCAGTAGATGCCAATGTGCTTATTTTTGAGCATTTTAAAGAAGAAATACGCTTGGGAAAAACCTTGCGTTCGGCAATGCATTCTGGCTTTAAGCGGGCTTTTGTCACTATCTTTGACTCGAATATTACGACCTTTATTGCGGCGGCAGTGTTGTTTTTCTTTGGCACTGGTCCAATTCGCGGTTTTGCAATTACCCTGGGGTTAGGGGTTTTAGTAAGTATGTTTACCGCTATTACTATGACGCAATATATGCTAAAATGGCTCATTGGTGCAGATTTCATTCATAATCCGAAGTTGTTTGGTGCATCTTTATTTTCCGCGGAAAAGGTGGCGAAAGAATGAAACAATTTGATATAGTAGGACACCGCAAAATTTGGTATGCATTTTCTTTGACGATTATTATTGCCGGTATCATATGTATGTTTGTGAAAGGGTTTAATCTGGGGATTGACTTTACCGGTGGGACGATTATCGATTTACAATTTCAAAAACCAGTGCAAATTAACACTGTACGCAGTATTATGGGAAGCTATGATTTAGCCGACAGTCAAATTCAATTATCTGGTGTTGCTAACAGCGCCACGGCCGGCAGTAATGTCATGATTCGCACGAAGGATTTACCGCAGAAAGAGCGAGAAGCAATCATGGTGGCAATGCAGGAAAAATTGGGCAATTATAAGGTGCTACGTGAAGAAAAAGTTGGGGCAGTTATCGGCAAGGAATTGGTTATGAATGCAGTTTGGGCGACATTAATTTCTTGGTTGCTCATCATTGCTTATGTTTCTTATCGTTTCGAATTTAAATTTGGTTTAGCTGCTATATTGGCTTTGGTACATGATACTTTGGTGGTATTGAGTATCTTTTCTCTTACCCAAAAGCAGATAGATTCCTCCTTTGTGGCTGCTATTTTGACGATTATTGGTTTCTCGGTCAATGATACAATCGTCATTTTTGACCGTATTCGTGAAAATTTGAAATTACATTTCAGACGTGGCGGGGATATTGAGGAATTGGCAAATCGCAGTATTTATCAGACGTTAACGCGTTCTATTTATACAGTGACGACTGTTTTAGTAACTACTATCGCATTGTACTTCTTTGGTGGCGATACTACGAAAAACTTTGCTTTTGCTTTAATTATTGGTTTTGCCTTTGGTTCGTATTCTTCTATCTTTACCGCGACACCGCTGTGGGTCACTTTTACAGAATATAGTCAACGTAGAAAAGAAAAAAAGAAGATGGCAACGGAAGAAAGTTGCTGATAGAAAGACAATATTGTCAAAAGGGCATTACTATAATGTATGTCCACCGAATTTGCGTAAGCAGTTGAAGGTGGATTATAGTATATAGTTGCAAGTTATATATCTGTACGTTATTATAT
>JAHHSQ010000044.1 GCA_020025135.1 Pectinatus sp. | reverse complement strand
GTAGTATTGCCTATGGCAATGCCTGAACGTGTGTCTCTATGAGCTAGAAAACATAGCTGAGAAAGTTGGAATATATGGATGACAAAAGTGCAAGAGCAACAATCTGTGGCTGAACAATATTCGTATGTCGGCCTGGATGAAATTGAAGACAATTTCTTGCAGTTGCGAGAGATAAAAAATGATGATTATGAAGAGGCCTTTTTAGTCAAGGAAAAAAACAAAAAGAAACTCTTTATTTATCGCCATATTAGGGCACTTAATTTACCGTATCGCAAGTTGCGGACTATCGTCAACGAGGCGATACCACAGGTGATTTATTACAAAGAACATCCAGAGGTGCAAGTAACCACTGTGGTGGAGGAATATGTAGAAGGAACAACTTTTAGTAATTGGCTACGCGACCGCGATTTTGAACCGATTAGTGATGTCAGTGCCAAGCGGATTTTTTATCAACTGGCTTCGGCCATGGAAGTGTTGTCTAATAATGGCATAATACATCGCTCTATTTGCCCAGAAAATATCATTTTGGTAAAGGGAAAAGATGTCAAATTAGTCGGATTTAATCATGCTATCTTTTTTGATGCAGCGAGAAGAGCTGATGATTATCATGGTGTTTTGGGTTTTGCTCCACCAGAGCAAGAAAAAACTGGTTATAGTGATTATAATACAGATATTTATTCTCTAGGAGCTTCTTTGCACTATGTACTTGGTACCGATTATCGAGGTAAGTATAAGCGCGTTTTACGGCATATGTTAGCTATTAATCCAGAAGAACGCTATGGTAACGGTAGAGTTTTTCGCAAAGATTTGCAGCGGGCGAATGTTTTTCCATGGATAAAGGTTTTATTGCTCCTATTCGCCGCTTATTTACTCATCATGATACCGCTTTTTTTTATTAATTTTTACTATAATCCGACTAACAATTTTTGGGAAAAGAAAAATTTTGAGCGTGAACAACAAAAAACATATGATTTTATTCAGAGTTTAAAAAATCAAGAAATGCCAAAGCTCAATACTGGTGGTGCCGGTAATGGAACTGTATATGCCAATAATGGTAAATTACATTTGAAATTGACGATGCCGGGTCTAGATACAGACTTTAACAGCGAAGCCTTATTTGTTAATTTGGGAAATTATGATAAGTTGCAGAAGGCAACATCCTTTGGCAAAAATGCCGTTTATGTGCCGGCCAATTGTGATTTAGTCCTGACGATAGATAACAATACTGGACAGAATATAAAAAATCCAGTTTATAAATTTATTCCTACGAATATGAATTTGCAGAATGTTGCTGACCCTCCCAATGCTATTACGACGCATGAGGGAGGAACGATAAAGACTCAACGCGATATTATTATTAATAAAGGTGAGAAACTGCAGTTTAAATTATCGCTTGCTAAAGCGATTATCTTGCAACCATTTAATGGTGCAACACCATCCATTCAGGTGGTTGTAGAATCAGAAAATTATCCGACCACATCGACGATGGTCTATTTTAAAATATAGTATGAGGTAAATAAAATGGGTGTTTTTGACATAATTGGACCAGTGATGATAGGCCCTTCTAGCTCGCATACAGCTGGAGCGGCGCGCATTGGCTTGATGGCGCGTTACATCTTGAAAGATGAACCACAAGAAGCTAAGCTCACCCTCTATGGCTCTTTTGCCAAGACCTATATTGGTCATGGCACGGACAAGGCCTTGATTGCAGGTTTATTAGGATATTCAGCTGAGGATGAGGTGATTAGAGATGCCTTTACATTAGCTAAAAAACAACATTTTAAGGTTAGCATTTGTCCCTCTACGGAAACGCCCAAACATCCTAATACGGCACGTATTTTCGTGACAGGAAAAAGTGGGAAACAAGTAGAAGTATTGGGTGTATCTTTGGGGGGCGGTAAGATTGCTATTCGAGAAATCAATCATTGCCCAGTGGATATAAGTGGTATGTCACATACGCTTTTGACAATGCATGAGGATAAGCCAGGTGTCGTGGCATTGGTCTCTTCTCTTTTGTCAGAAAGAAAGATAAATATTTCTAGTATGCGTGTTTTTCGCAAGGGAAAACATCAAGAGGCGATTATGATGATTGATACTGACAGTCCAGTTCCAGAAGAAGTGGTAGAAAAAATAGTTTCTTTGAATATGATAAATACAGTACAGGTTATCAAACCTTTATAGATTTATAGAGAGGAAGGGTGAAATGTTAAAATATAATTCTATTGCTGACTTGGTTAAATTAGCTGACGAACGAAAAACCTCCATCGCTAAAATTGTTATTCAGGCAGAAGCAGAAAGCAGCGAAACAAGCGTGGCAGAAGTTAATGCCAAGATGGATACTCGACTAGCCATTTTCCGCCATTCGATTAATGAAGGTTTGGCTGATAAAAGTTTGTCAGCTAGTGGCATGGTGGGCATGGATGCAGATAAATTGACACGCCATAAACCGATTTTTTTTGGTAAGTATGCCTATCGGGCGATGCGTTATGCTTTAGCCGTCAGCGAAGGAAATGCCAAGATGCATCGCATCGTAGCTTGTCCAACGGCAGGTTCTTGTGGTATTGTGCCGGCAGTAGTGTTTGCATTAGGAGATGAAAATGATATTTCCCCAGAATTGTATCGCGAAGCGATGTTTTCGGCAGCAGGTATAGGTAACGTGATTGCTGAAAATGCCTGTGTTGCCGGTGCTGTTGGCGGTTGTCAAGCCGAGTGTGGAGCGGCAGCGGCGATGGCAGCTGGAGCTGCAGTGCATATCATGGGCGGTAGTAATACAGCAATTTCTATGGCCTTGACTTTAGCACTTAAAAATGTGCTTGGCTTAGTATGTGACCCCGTAGCGCAATTGGTAGAGGTGCCTTGCGTAAAGCGCAATGGCTTTCATGCTGTACACGCATTGGTGGCGGCAGAAATGGCTTTGGCTGGTATCCAAAGTGTTATCCCGCCAGATGAAGTTATTGGTGCGATGTTTGACATCGGCAAAGCTTTACCGGTAACTTTGCGTGAAACTTCAGAGGGTGGTTTAGCGGTAACTGCTACGGGGAAAAAGATTCAGAAAGCATTACAAGAAAGACAAGCTCATGTGGAATGATATCTATATCGGGCATTATTATGGCCTTTTTGTAGTGTTTGGTGCGGTTTTATTTGATACGCTTTGGGGTGACCCGCTACGCGGTTGGCACCCCGTAGCTATCATGGGGAAATTGGCTACACTTTGTGAGCGCATCTTCTATCGCGAAAAAGCGCAACCATTAGAACAAATGGTGCGTGGGGGTATCTATGCGCTTGTGCTGTGGATTTGTGCGTATTGTTGTGGTTATTATCTCGTGCTATTTTTCAAACACTATGTGCCGTACGAAATGGGAAGGATTTTAGGAGAAGCCGTGGTGCTAAGTTTTATGATAGCTCCACGCTCTCTTTTTTTTGCTGGGCAGAATATCGGTCGTGCCATCTATCAGGATGATTTGCAGTTAGCTCGTTGCTCAGTGGGACAAGTAGTAGGGCGAGATAGTGAGCGCATGCAATATAGTGACATCATTCGGGCTGCCGTAGAAACTATTGCGGAAAACACCACCGATGGCGTGATAGCTCCGCTTTTTTGGTATTTTGTAGGAGGACTGCCAGCAGCTGTTTTATATCGCATGATTAATACCTTGGATTCGATGGTCGGTTATCGCAATGTCCGTTATGAATATTTTGGCAAAATGTCTGCTCGCCTCGATGATATTGCCAATTTACTTCCCTCTCGATTGGCGGGAATACTTTTTGTATTTAGTGCGGCTTTTTGTCAACTTGATTATAAAAATGCTTGGGCGACGATGTGGCGTGATGCTTCCAAACATCCCAGCCCTAATGGTGGGTATACAGAAGCTGCCGTAGCGGGGGCATTGGATATTCGTTTGGGTGGTTATAATTACTATCGAGGAGAGAAACATTTTCGTGCCTATATGGGATATAACTATCGACAAATTAATGTTCGCGATATTAAGTTAACAGGACAGATGATGTATTTCGTCTTACTTTTCTTTTTGCTTTTTATGACATTGTGGAAGATTTTTTTATACATGAAATTTTAGGGGGGGATAGTTTGGCAAAAAAGGGATTAATTATCGTGCATACCGGTGCGGGAAAAGGAAAAACCACTGCCGCTTTGGGATTGGCGTTTCGGGCTTGGGGACAGGGAAAACGCGTGTTATTTTTGCAATTTATCAAAAAGCCAGAGGCCTATGTATACGGTGAAATTAAGGCTATTCAATCCTTACGGGATGAGCGTTTTGTTATCAGACAGATGGGAGAAGGTTTTGTCTATTTTAAAAATACGGCTAGTAGGCAAAGACATTTACAAGCAGCTGAAGCTGCCTGGCAGGCCTTAGAAACAGAAACGCAAAGTGGTAATTGGGACATGATTGTTTTAGATGAAATAAATTATGCCGTACATTTTGGCCTTTTGTCGGAAAAAAAGTTATTGCTATTTTTGGCTCAAAAACCACCCGAACTACATTTAGTTTTGACCGGTAGGAATGCCCTTTCTAGTGTGATAGAAAGAGCTGATTTAGTTACAGAGATGAAAGAAGTAAAACATCATTATAAACAAGGTATAGTAGCACAAGCGGGGATAGAATTTTAAAATGATTACATTAAATCATATTACAAAGGATTTTCAACATTTTAACAAACAGCATCAGCGAGAGTTAAAGCGTGCTTTGTCAGATATTAATTTGACTATTCCCACTGGTTGTGTATTTGGACTTTTAGGAGTCAATGGGGCAGGGAAAACTACGTTGGTCAATTTGATTGAAATAGATTCGCTCGATGTAGCGAGGTCATTATTTGGTCAGCACATTTAGTAATGAGTGTGTAGTGAGTATATCGCAAGCTGTTTTAATTGCTGGGATACCCTAAAGGTAATTGAACTACAGCGGATGAATGAAATAAATCATGCCGTCAAAGTGGCGAAAGCAGAAAAAATCAATTGCATGACAGATGGTTAAATCCTAAATGTTAGAAATGGGCAATCAGCAGCGAAGCTCTGAAGAGGAGAACGTTCAACGACTATTCCCAAGAGGGAAGTACCCGAAAGGCTGTTGTTCGGGGATATGGACAGACCTAAACGGCTTCGGCCATAGGATAAGATATAGTCTGTGCTTTGGCGAAAACTAGAGAAGTTCGCGAGAGAACTGTATTGAAAGTAGCGTTTCAATATGAACAAAGGTTGCTTGTAAATTTTTTTATACAAGTGATGAAGTCAGGACGATGTTATTGAGACCAACGGTGGGGCAAATTTTGTATGACGGTTTAGATACTAGGTATGAAGCGAGAAAAATAAAATCCATGATTGGTGTTGTGCCCCAGCACTTTAATTTTGATTTAGATTTAACGGTGGGAGATAATATGCGCTTGCATGCGCGCCTGTATCACGTGGAGAAGCGAGTGCGAGAAAAACGCATACTTAATATTTTGGAACAGATGGATTTAGCAGAACGCATGGAGGATAATGCCCGCACTTTGTCTGGTGGACAAAAGCGCAAACTTTTAATTGCGCGAGCACTTTTACATCAACCGAAAATACTGTTTTTAGATGAACCAACGGTAGCTTTAGACCCCCAGGCTAGGCATCAGACTTGGAAAATTATTGCCGATTTAGAGCGGCAAGGTCGAACGATTATTTTGACAACTCATTATATTGAAGAAGCAGAGATGCTCTGTAAACGAGTAGCTTTCTTGAAAAATGGCCAAATATTGGTCCATGATAGTCCGGAAGCGCTGATTACTAGATGTGGGCAGTATGTTGGTTTGGGAAAGGGGCATTTTCCGCAGGATTTTTTCTATGTAGAAGAAAAGGCGCGCATTTGGTGTGCTGCTGGTGAGGGGCGGAGATATAAAAAGACTTCGTTAGAAGACGTTTTTCTTTATTTTACCACAAGTGCCGTAAAGCCCCTGCCTTTAGGCATGGGGATATAAGGCATA
>JAHHSQ010000043.1 GCA_020025135.1 Pectinatus sp. | reverse complement strand
AGACCTGCTATTTCAGTAGGCAAGGTTCGCTAATATCCCAGAATCCCCCGGCTTTCGCCGTGGGGAGTATGTCAATTAATCCTTATGCACATAGATATGCACATCGGGAGAACTGGTCAAATATACCATAGTGGCGTAACGCACATCAAATTCTAAGATATCTCCGACATGTATATCATCCTTACAATTTTCTATGTCCAGTATCAAATGGTCACTGCTAGCACCTAATATTTCTACTTTTTTATTCCGCGGTAAGAGCATTCCTGGGTCACCAAAATCCACCTTCCCCAAAGCTAAAAGTGCTCTACGTCTAATACCTCTATCTACATATTCTTGTACATAACCGAAAGCATCATGACTCAATTTGCCAACTGGATAACTTGGTTTATCCTTTACTTCAATCACTTCTGCCTTCAATGTAAACACATCTTGATAAAGAAAAGAAGCATCTACTCCCAGCAATTCGCCGTAATCATAAGCTAGACAAATACCTTCTCCAATGCGCAAATTATTGATGCCACGCGGCATAGTTCTATCAAATACCATTGGCGTAGAGGATGTCGCTCCCCCAGAGATTATTTCCAATTTTCTCCCTAAGGCTTTTTCTACCGCTTTAGCTCTACTTAAAAGTTCTTGCATTTTTTCTGGCGTGGCTTCTACTGAACCATAACAGCCTAAATTAGTACCAATCCCCTTTAAATGAAGATGCTTCAGCTTATTTTCCACTAACAAAGCCGCCTCTACTAAATCCGCTTCTTGCCAAAAGCCTTCTCGTAAATCTCCTAAATCAACCATTAAAATTACATCATGTGTCTTATTCTGTAGCTGACATTCTGCATCTAACGCCTCTAGCACTGCCATTTCACTGTTTAAACTACCATCAGTATATCTAACTACATCTTCCACTTCACTCAACATGGGAATTCTTATCAACCAATACGGTTTTTTAGCCCCCCGCTCTTTAGCGGCAATAATCTGCTCGATGCGAGAGGAGGCCAGCGATTGACACTTCGATGCTTCATATTCGTCTACTAGCTCTGGAATAGCATGAAAACCCTTGATGACCCCCATCACACCGATGCCTAACTCTGCACATCGCGCTACCACAGTGTCAATATTGTGACGAAGTTTCTTTAAATCAATACTTAATTGTGGATATCTTGTCTGTTCTGCCATGATGTTATGCCAACGGAAAAGCCATTTATTAATTAATGACAAAGAAAATGAGCTTTTCTCTAGCTAACGCTATAACACGGCCTAAAAACAATCGACCGCATTGCAAAGGCTTTGGCTTTTCTACCACCTTTCTTTTATCATATCGTATATTAACAAAATGCCCCTGCCCATTTTAGCTATCTTTTACAATAATCAACCTTTTATTGTTATAAACTAAAATCAAATAATTATCTGTACAGAAAATCAGCTACACTAAATTTATTACTTTTTAATACTAATTTTATTATACTATAAATTCATTCACAATTATATGCATCATACCAATGTACAACATTATTTTTTATTAAAAAAATTGGTTCCTCCCAACAAATCAGACTGGGAGGAACCTAAAGCACAAATAACACTATATAATTATATTACAATAACAAATCACATATCTTCATTATCATAAATCTTTTGTAATTTATCCTGAATAGCTGCTTTAAGACGAGGCTTCATATATTCAAAATTATCCTTGTCATGCATATAAGCCGACATACATGCTCCACGAAGTATGTGGAGGTTTCCATCCTTGTCATACTGAGCACCATCAATTCCTAATGATTCAATGAAATCGCGTGGTGCATTTCCATATGTTTCTTTCATAAAAATACTATGCGATGTCAAGAAATCCAACGAATATAATGGACCACCTTTAGATGACGAAGTATATTTAAATACCAACTCTGTCAACTTATTCATATCAGCTAAACTGTTATTACCTTCTTCTTTATAAACCCAATCTACCATCTGGAAATCTGGTTTATAAACGGCATATGACTTGATTTTTTTGCCATTTACTTCAAATTCCATACCATTAACAAAATTATAGAATCTCTTTGCGCCTTCCAAAGTACGAGCAATCAATTTACCATAACCAGTAACATTAATTGGTAAAACTTTATGTGCCGCCCATACAGCAGCTGCTGAAGCACCTGGTTTAGAACCTTCTAATGTAAACAAACCAATGGAAACTGGAACCTTTTCTCCCTTTTCAAAAGCATAAGGAGCAGCAAAAGATACTAAGTTTTTCATACGAGTATCCTTAATGGCAATTCCACCTGCATCATAAGGAACAAAACCCGTCTTGTGCGGGTCAATCGTTACTGTATCAACATCTTCAATTCCCTTATAACCATTATATACATCGATATCCATAAACTGGTTATCTTCTGTAAAAATACCATATTTCTTATAAGTTTTTTCCAAATCTTCATACGGAATAAATTCATTATTTTCATCAAGATACATGGTACGACCATATCCACCATAAGCGGCATCAACATGAATAACAAAATCTATACCTTGTTTTCTTAATTCTTCACGCAATGCAACCAATTTATCAACATGGTCAACAGACCCTTCTTCTGTGGAACCAATGACAGCAACAACCCCTAATACAGGTGTACCTTCTTTCGCAAGATTCAAAATGATTTTCTTAGTTGCTTCAATATCTGTGCGATAATGACTATCTATCGGCAATGTTACCAAATTATCTTCACCGATACCAGTGACATCTACTGCTTTGGGCCAAGAATAATGCATAGTAGCTGGAACCAACAACTTACCAATTTTTTTAATAAACTTGCCTTCTTTTATCACTGACTTAACAGCATTTATTTTATCACCAGTTTTATCCAATAAGTCTAACATATCCTTTACAGACATATTCAAAAGTTCCCATTCTGACTTACCTTCAACCAATTCAGGACAAACTTCACGAACTGCCAATGGAACCTGTGCAACTTCTCTTGCATACCACAAAGCTTCAAGGTTAGCAAGTGTACCATCAGCTACTATATGCCCCCAACCATTTTTACCTAATCCTAAAATGGTAACGAGGTCATTGCCAACTTCTTTTTCCATCAAGGTTGTAGCAGGAGCACCTTCCCAAGCTACGTTATTACCATTCCACAAAATTGCAAAATTATACGCTAAAATAGCTGGCATCAGCGTTTCATTGTTCATATGACCCCAATATCTACCATTTCCGTCCCATGGAATCAACGAATCACGTAAACGACTAGAAAGCTCATGCAAAACTTCTTTCATATGAGTCACGCCAGCTTGAAATTCTTCCGTTCTCTTTTCACTTTCAGTAATAAATTCTTTATCGCCAGGCATAAAGTTCTTACGCCAACCCATATGATCATCAATCAGGTCATTTGTAATTTCTCTATAAATATCAGCATTCTCTGCCTTACCGCCAATAAAATAAGAAGATATATCAATTTGTTTTTCCATAACTAAAACTCCTCCCATTTAAAATTAAAAATGAAATACAGCTTTACAAATAAAATAAACAATTGGAATCAATAATGCCGGCATCTGATTAGTGGTTTTTAAATCTTTGATGCCCATGAGTCCTAATCCTGCGGAAGCAACCATCAAACCACCAAGAATCGCAACTTCAGTGATAAACGGTTGTGTCAGCCAACTGCCCGCATAGGTAGCAATCAAGATAAGTATAAACTGGTAAATGAAAATAACTGGAGCGGCAAAAATCAAACCTATCCCATCAGCAGCAGCTAAAATCAAAACCATGATAAAATCTAAAGAAGCATTTATAAACAAAAACGTAAAATTATGTTGAGTAGCAGCCATAATACAGCCAACTATTGGCAATGCCCCTAAACAAGACAAAACAATTTCAGTAACAACGGATCTAACTACTCCAGAAGATCCTTTACCCGCAAGCTTATTAACGCGCTCGTCTAATTTCCACCATGTTCCTAATATAGTACCAAGTACCATTGCAACGATAAATAGAATAGCAACTTTTGACTTAGGCATATAAGCCGCAAAACTTTCAATCCCTACGGCAAGAGCAACAAATCCAATGATAGATATCAAGGTATTTTTATACTTTTCAGTCATATGTTTACCTATAAAACTACCAATAATTGATGCAACAACAATCCCTATAGCATCAACAAATGTTCCTGTCAAACTAACTAGCATTTCATCGCCTCTTTATAATAAAATACGAAAAACGTTTTTCGTATTAAACGATAACACTTGCTAAAAAAAAGTCAATATTATTATTGAATATAAATCCAATAATAATACAATTTAATCTAAAATAAAACAGAGTAGTTGCTTATTTCATACTTATTAATAGGATATATACCTATAAACAGGATTTCATTAAATCATATGATAGTGCTATAATATCAAAATAAGGGAGTGATTTAGATGAAAGATGTTTTTGATGTCATTATGCAACATCGCAGTATTAGAAAATTTAAAAAAGATGATTTACCAGAAGAACATTTAGAAAAGATTCTCCAGGCAGCTATTCATGCCCCTTCCTCTGTGAACGGACAGCAATGGAGTGTCATCGTCATCCGCGATACTGATGTAAAAAAGAAATTTGCCGAACTATCTGGGGGGCAAGAATGGATAAGTGAATGTCCAATCTTCCTACTCTTTGTCATGGATTATCATAAAATTGCGGTACAGATGAAAAAAATCGGCATTCCATTTAAAAATATAGATTCCATAGAAGCTACTATGGTAGGTTGTGTCGATGTTGGCATTGCCTACAGTAATGCCATGAATGTCGCTGAATCTTTAGGCTACGGAACTGTACCTATTGGCGGAATTCGTCGTGACCCAGCACAGGTAATTGAACTCTTAAAATTACCTCAGTATGTATATCCTATTTTAGGTATGTGCATTGGCGTTTCCGACCAAAATGTAGAGAAAAAACCACGCTTGCCCTTTAATGCTTATGTTTCTCAAGAAACATATAATGCCGATACAGAAAAATTAGTGGACGATTACAATGAAACTATTTCTCAATATCTAGCTAAACGCACTAATGGTGCAGACAGTTCTACTTGGATTGAAAGAGTAGCTGGTTTCTACAAAGATGTCTATTTCCCACAAGTATATCCTACTTTGTTATCGCAGGGTTTTAAAAACGATAGATAATCTCTACATATCTACACTACGAATACCACCTAGAGTAATCTCTAGGTGGTATATTTTTATGTTTTTTTTATTGTCATTATTTCATTAAATTATAAAACACTGTATATTGTATCTTTGTTATTTTTTTCTTTTTTTTAATACAATATATTGTTATATATTGCTATTGTATGTATACCGAACTTAATCCCTCTTTATCGACAAAATTAAGCCCTTTTTTTCTCAAAAAACCGATAAAAGAAACATCGCCATTTCTGGAAAAAAAGTCTATAATATTAAAACAGTATTTATTATGGTAGCGAAGGATGATTTTATGACAGTTTTTTTACCAATTTACCATATGGGGCTCACCCTTCAGGAAATTCCTTCGGAGATTTCCTTTTATCTTGAAATGGGAAATTGTCAGGAACATTGTCCGCATTGTCATTCTCCCTGGCTATGGCAGGACTTACCTTTTACGCCTCTAGATGCCGTTCTACCGCACGCCAAAAAAGCTAAGGCAGAAGGCTGTACTGCCATACTGCTTATGGGAGGCTCCAATAACGGAATTTCCCCACAGGATTTACGAACAACAATTCAATGTCTTAATAAAATTCTGCCCGTGGGATTATATTCTGGCAATGATGCTCCATGGGTTTTTAACCTCCCTTTAAAATGGGTTAAAACTGGTCGCTATGAAGAAAAACTCGGCGGTCTAAATCACAAAACTACTAATCAACGTTTCTACGAAAATATCGATGGTAAATTTATCGATAAGACTTTTTTATTCCAAAATCGTGAATAATGGAGGTATAAATATGACTTTTATCGCAGACAAAATGAAATTTATCGACGCTTATGTACACGCTCAAAATGCGGCTACCGGCAGTAGCGTCGACGCCAATGCCAATGTCACTCGCAAGACGGTTTCTACATTAGAATCAGAAATTTTCAAACCAGAATTCATAAAAATTAACCGCTATCGTATGAACCAAAAACTCAAAGAATTATTCCCCACTACCAATCTAGACCAGCAATACATAAAAGACATTGACAGCCATCTCATTTATATTCACGATGAAACTTCTTTAAAACCATACTGTGCCAGTATAACACTCTATCCATTCTTATTTTACGGCACAAAATGCCTTGGCGGATGCTCTAAAGCCCCCAAAAATTTACAAAGCTTTTGTGGTAGTTTCGTCAACTTAGTCTATCAAGTAGCGAGCAATTTTGCTGGAGCTATTGCTACAGTGGAATTTCTTTCTTACTTCGACTATTTCGCACGCAAAAGTTATGGCCCAAATTATTTAAAAACTAATTACAAAGAAGTAATTCAAGAATTTCAAGGTGTCGTTTACGCTCTCAATCAACCGGCTTCCGCACGTGGCGACCAATCCGTTTTCTGGAATATTTCTGTCTTTGACCAAGGATACCTCCACGGAATGTTTGAGGATTTTCGCTTTCCAGATGGCTCTAGTATTGATGAAGTATCAGTTCGCCAATTACAATTTGCCTTTCTTGATTGGTTCCGTCTAGAACGTAAAAAAGAATTATTGACCTTCCCAGTCGTAACGGCGTGTTTATTAGTTGATTACAAGAAGCAATCCTTCCTCGACGAAGAGCTAATGCACTATTGTGCAGAACAAAATTCTCTCGGTCACTCTTTCTTTGTCTACATGAGCGATAATGTAGATAGCCTAGCTTCCTGTTGTCGTCTCCGCAATGAATTGGCAGACAATACCTTTAGCTATACCCTAGGTGCTGGTGGCGTTGTCACTGGTTCATCTCAAGTTATCACCTTAAATTACAACCGTTTTATCCAAAAATGTTCTGATTCCTTAGAGGCTGTAGTCGACCGCATCCATCATTATCTCCTTGCCCATAAAATGGTGTACAAAGATATGATTGATAATGGCCTCTTACCTGCCTACGAAGCTGGTTTTATGGATTTAGATAAACAATTTATGACCATTGGCATCAATGGCGTGGTAGAAGGATGTCAATTTTTAGGCTTAGAAATTTCCGATAATCCAAATTATCAACACCACATCGAATCCTTGTTATCGAAAATTTCCCACTTGAATAAACAAGCGCGTATTACTTATAAAGAGTACAATCCCATTTTTAATACCGAATTCGTGCCCGCTGAAAACTTGGGTGTAAAAAATGCCAAATGGGATAAAAAAGATGGTTTAAAAGTACCGCGCAATTGTTATAACTCTTATTTCTACGAGGTAGAAAACGAAAACTTCCTAGAAAAAATAGCTCTGCACGGCGATAAATACACGGGCAACCTAGATGGTGGTTCTGCTCTACATTTGAACTTAGAACAACTACCAAATAAAGATACATTTGAAAAAATTTACTATTTAACATTAAAAAACAAAGTTCCTTATTGGACAACAAATACCAAGAGTACCGTCTGCAATGATTGTGACTATATCAATCCACGCACTGAAAATCGCTGCGTAAAATGTGGTTCAACCAATATAGATTATGCCACTCGTGTTATTGGCTACCTTAAACGCGTATCCAATTTTTCAGAAGCTAGACAAGCTGAGCACGCGCGCCGCGGTTATGTAAAAACAGAATAGATATAATAAAAAAACTTCCTCTATTTTAGAGGAGGTTTTGCATACCGATTAGTTTAATAAAAACAGCTTCTAATTATAATAAATTTCACATTTTAAACATAAAAATGACATATTATTGAATAATAGATATGTTACAATAGTAATAGAAAGGTGGTATTAAGATGTCAGATATTATTAAACATATTCCCCATTCTTTGATAATTTCACTTAACAGCTCGGTCGTCTATACTCCCAAGCAAATAGACAAGAAAATCCTTGTCGACAACAATCATCTTCGTTTAGTATTATTTGCTTTTTCGCAAGGACAAGCATTAGGTACACATTCTGCCTCTGGCGATGTGTTAATTAACTGCCTAGAGGGTAGCGGAGAAATAACTTTAGATGGAACTAAACGTATCTTACATACTGGCGAATCACTTTTAATACCAGCCAGTCATCCCCACTCTGTTCTAGCAACAGAAAATTTTAAAATGTTGTTAATAGTAGCTTTTCCAGAGGCTAATTCCCTAGAGGGATGATTTATAACTAAGTTTCAAATATCAGGTCATCTGAATGATTTTTTCTATCTTCAGATGACCGTTTTTTCAAATAAAATAAACAAACAAGTAAAATAAATAAAAAAACAACTCTTAGGAAAATTCTAAGAGTTGTAAAATGTCATAGTGGCGGAGTGAGAGAGATTCGAACTCTCGCAGGGTTACCCCTCTAACGATTTAGCAAACCGTCCTCTTCAGCCTCTTGAGTATCACTCCACGAAATATTTAATTAAGTCAATTTGGCAGGGGCAGAAGGACTTGAACCCTCAACCAACGGTTTTGGAGACCGCTACTCTACCAATTGAGCTATACCCCTACTGATGGGGTGGCTAGTGGGGATCGAACCCACGCATAACGGAGCCACAATCCGCCGTGTTAACCGCTTCACCATAGCCACCATATTATCATATAACTGAAACTATTATCTATTAAATTAATAACAGGCTATCCAAAGATAACCTGTTATTAACTTAACTGGCAACT
>JAHHSQ010000042.1 GCA_020025135.1 Pectinatus sp. | reverse complement strand
TCTGTATCGTGCTTATCACAGTAGTAACCTTGATTGCAACTAATTTCGTGGATGCAATGTTGGTTGTTGTGCTCACAGCAGTTCTGTTTATTTTGCCACTTTTCATTTATGCAGCTAAAAAGCCTGAATGGAGAATTGAATCCAACGAATCTAATAAATAAGAATCGGCAGAAGAGGTCGAGCGTAGCTTCTCTGTATTGAGATAAGAGAATGGAACCTTGTATCTACAACCTCCTCGGTTTTCATAGATAGGGAGCGCGTAGTACGAGGTTCTTTTCTCATTTTAATACAGATTGATTTACTATGAATTCTGAGATGAATTTGTTGGAAACGATTAGAGTATAAATAAAGGTTATATGACGTGAAGGTTTTACACCGAAAAACATTCTTTATGAGGAAGAAGAAAGTCAGAAAAGATTGAAATAATGGTCAGTATTTTGTATGGTTTGTTATGTAGTGAGAGCGTTGCATTTGTTGAAACTGTGTTATAATGATTACAGAATATGTAGCGTGTTACTTGCTCGCGATATTATTTGTGAGTGTGGTTAATTATATATGAAACTATATGAGATAGGAGCGTTAGCATGGGTGTAGAATTTACCTCGCGAGATGTTGGAAGATTTGCTCTGGAAATGGCTTTAACGAAGGATAGGATGACAGAGGGAGTTGTAAAAAAGCAGATTATGGCGCAGGGAGTTTCCTGTTTGGCAATGGATTTTGGTGGCAAGTTTGTGGAAGAAATTCCGAAGATACTGAGCAATGCTGTTGTCGCTGCACAAAAGGCAGGGATTGTTCCCTTGACGCATAACGGAGAAGGGGCAATTTTAGGGGCAGTGGCAGAAGCATTGCAACAGTTGAAGTACAAGGCAATCGGTTTTAATGTTGGTGGCAAATTAGGCGTAGCTAGATACAAAGAACATCTCTGTGTCGGCATTTACATGAATATCGGGATTTTAAATCTGAATGAGGTTTCCGTGGCCTTAGCCCATAGGACAGTTGCCATGTAATAAATGTCAAAAGCTGGATATTCAGTGTAAATTAGCGATAGGTGAGCAGGGATTTTACCATAGATTTTATCATCATAATTGCCAGATGACTGATGTCATTAATTTATGGTTAGAGGGGAAGGATGATTAAGTTGACTATAAAGAGAAAATTTTCATTTTTAGCAGCTTTTATCGGTGGTTTAATGATACTTGTTTCCATAATAGGGTACTATATCGCTTACACGAATTTGGACAAAGCGTTGGAAGCAGCTATTACTTCATCGACAGAAGCACAGGGAAATAAATTGGAAGGTTGGGTAGCCCAAAAGGCAGAAGTAGCCAAGGCAGCTGCTAATATTATGACCCAATTAGGTGGGCAAACCAATGTTTCTAATATGCACTCTATTTTGGGATTAGCTACTAATAATAAGGATATTTTAGATGTCACTAACGGTAATGAAAATGGATTTATCATGTCTTATAAGGATGGTAATGTGACGGGAAAAACTAATCCAGCAGAACGTCCTTGGTTTTTGGCCGCTAAAAAACAAAATAAAGTAATTTTTACAAATGCCTATCGTGGGGCAGATAATGGCGGTAGTAATGCCGGCAAATTGATGGTTTCTGCTGCCGCACCATATTACGATGCTAACGGTCAATTTAAGGGAGCTATTTGCGAAGATATTTCCTGTAAAATTTTGGATGATGTTGCGAATAGTTTAAAATATCGTGGACAAGGAAATGGAATTATTATTCAGCATGATGGACAAATTTTGGCGACATCAGATAGTTCTTTGACTTCGAAAAATATTAATGCTAATCCTGGTTTGAAGTCGCATTTTCAGCAGATGTTAAGCGATAAAAATGGTTATTTTTTTGTTAATCGCAATGGTGTTGAAGAAGTAGTGACTTATACTACTTTGAGTACAACAGGGTGGATTGTTGCTTTGACAGTGCCGAAGGCTTTTGTTTTTGCGCCGATGCGTAATTTGCAAATTACCTACGCTATCATTTCGATTATTGGCATTATCCTTATCGTCTTTTCTTGTCAGAGATTTGCCAGCAAGGTCATTCATGCTATCAATAAGCTGAAGACGAGTTCTGATAAGATTGCCAGTGGTGATTTATCTGGGCCGGATATTGAACCAGACGATGATGATGAACTCGGCGAATTGACGATGGCCAACAATTCGATGAAGCGAAATATCAGTGATTTAATTTCTAAAATGGTCAATATTGCTGATAAAGTGGCCTCTTCTTCGAAGGATTTGACGGCCAGTGCCACCCAATCAGCAGAAGCCTCTAACCATGTGGCAGAAACTGTTACTAGCGTAGCAGCTGGTATGGAAGACCAGATGAAGAATATTGATGCTGCCAAAGGTGATGTAGAGAGAGTCTTTACTGATATGCAAGAAGTTGCTACAAAGACTCAGCATATTGCTGAAGCATCCGGTAAAACTGCTGAAGCAGCGCAAAAGGGTGAAACCTTGATGAAAGAGGCTATGGTGCGTATGGGCAAATTAGAAACCAGCGTTATGGATTCTTCTAAAGTGGTACAGAAGTTGGGAGAAAATTCCAAACAGATTGGTCAAATTGTCGATACGATTGCCGCTATTTCTGACCAAACCAATTTGTTGGCATTAAACGCTGCCATTGAAGCTGCTAGAGCAGGCGAACACGGTAAAGGTTTTGCTGTAGTTGCTGAAGAAGTGCGTAAATTGGCAGCTGAATCGCAAAATTCGGCAGAAGAAATTAAAAACCGTATCAGTGTCATTCAAGAAGATACAATTAAGGCCGTGCAGGTTATGCAGGATGGTACCGTAGAAGTGCAGTCTGGTACAGAAGCGATTAGAAATGTCGGCACCCAGTTTACCTCTATCATGGGAATGGTCAACAATATCAAGTCGCAGATGGATAATATCAATGATTCTGTACAATCAGTTTCTCAGGGGGCTAAGAATATTGTTACTGCTGTTGACTCGATAGATAAAGTCAGCCGCCAAGCTGCGGAACAGACGCAAAGTATTTCGGCAGCTACAGAAGAACAATCCGCTTCTACCGAAGAAATTGCCTCGGCATCACATGCTTTGGCGACAATGTCTGTTGAATTAAAAGAATCTACCAATAAGTTCAAAATCGAATAATTAGATGTGATGGCATTATTTTAGATGAGAATGTTTTGGTGTTAAGTTGAGGGAGAATATGCCTTTACTATTGTTAGTAAGGGCATATTTTTTTATAAAGAATTTATATAAGGGAAGTGGGGAACGTGGGTAAGGACAAAATGCAACGCGGCTTAAAAAATCATCATTTACAGATGATAGCCTTAGGGGGAGCGATTGGTACTGGCTTTTTTTACGGCTCTGCTCCGGCATTGGCGGCTTCTGGACCAGCTATTATTTTATTGTAAGTGCTGAATGAGGCTCATTATTCAATTATGGTAAACATATAGAGTGATTTGTATGCTGAGATAGCATTGTTCCCTTTTTAGCCCTCTACTTGAATTGCTGGAAAATCCTAAAGCTGTCTAAATTAAAACGTAAGATTGAAAGATATCTAAGCGTGAAGATAGCGAAAGTAGAAAAAATTAGGCAGATAGTACATGGTCAAATCCTAAATACTATAAATGGATTATCAGCAGCTAAGACTTGAATAGAGTAAAGTTCAACGACTATCCTCTAACGAGGAGTAGGGTGGAGTCATCCGAAGCGGGTAGCTCTTCTCATAGATGAGATGTGAAGAAGAAGATATAGTCTGTGCTCATGTGAAAGCATGAGACGTTCACCGCGAACTGCATGGCCTTGACAAAGCTGTGTGAACATTTTTCGCCCTAATGGCGAAAATAGCGTATTGTGTTATTGGAATAGTCATTTATTTGGTTATGCGCATGTTGGGAGAAATGGTAGTGGATGAACCAGTGGCAGGTTCATTTACCTACTTCGCCAACAAGTATTATGGTGCTTTTTGGGGTTTTTTGACTGGCTGGAACTATTGGTTGTGTTATATCATAGTCAGCATGTCGGAGTTAGCTGCCATTGGCATCTATATGAATTTTTGGTTTCCACATTTGCCACATTGGGTATCGGCGTTGGTTTGTGTCATTTTGATAACTTTAGTAAATTTCTCTCAGGTAAAATTATATGGCGATATTGAATTTATCATGACAGTTATAAAAATAGCGGCCATCGTTTGCATGATTGTTTTGGGGTTTGCCATTTTATTTACCGAATATGGCAGTTTTCCACACGATTTTCACAATCTTTGGAGCAATCATGGTTTTGCGCCACATGGCGCTTGGGGAATAGCGCTTTCTTTGGTAGCAGTGACTTTTTCTTTCGGTGGTGTAGAATTGGTCGGCATTACCGCAGCAGAAGCGGAAAATCCGAAAAAAATTATTCCTAAGGCGATTAACGGCGTCATGCTACAAATACTCTTTCTATACATTGTCTCGTATATAATGCTGGCGGCGCTTTATCCTTGGAATGAAATTGGGATGAAGGATAGTCCGTTTGTGTTAATTTTTTCTCACGTTGGCATACCGTATACGGCAGATATTTTGAATTTCATCATTTTGATAGCATCACTTTCTGTCTATAATAGTGCAATGTATAGTACCTCGCGCATGCTCTATAGTTTAGCGCAAGAGGGTAATGCACCGCGTTTTTTGGCTAGCTTGAGCAAAAAAGGGGTCCCAATAAAACAGACTATCGTGACTTCTGGCATCACTTTTTTGGCGGTGCCGTTGACCTATTTTTTTCCGCAACGTACCTTTATGTATTTGATGGCGGGGGCGATTATTTCCTTGATTATTGCTTGGTTTACCATCGTCATTGTCAATTTGCGTTTTCGGAGGATGAAAGAGAAAGCGGGCATTGAATTAGATTATAAATTAGGGATTTATCCGTTTGATAATTATTTGTGTATTCTGTTTCTCATTTTCATTGTTGCGATGATGACACAAATTGCTGATATGGCCATAGCAGTTTATCTGATGCCGGTTTGGCTATTGATTTTAGTACTTGGTTATGTATTAAAGCGAAAATTTATTAAAATTTGATAATTGACAAACGTATGAATACTATGTTATCATTTATTGAAATAAATATTTGCATCTGTTGATGGGGAGAAGTACATAAAATCAGCTTTATTACAGAGAGTCGAGGGTGCTGCGAGCTCGGCAAGAAGAGTTTTATGGAATGGGTCCCAGAGGAATGAAGGGAAAACTGTGGTGAGCAGCGAGTATCGGATTCGTGTTTCTCACGTTATAGGGATGAGGATATGTTTGTATCCAAAAGTGGCACGTGTTTAAGCGTGCAAATTAGGTGGTACCACGGTAATGACTCCGTCCTTTTTAGGGCGGAGTTTTTTGTTTATATTTTTAGGAGGTTATTTATATGGCTAAGAAAATCATGTTATCAGGAGACAGACCTACGGGGAAATTACACATCGGACATTATGTCGGTTCTTTGCGGGGACGTTATGCCATTCAAGAAGAAGGGAAATATGAATCTTTTATTATGATTGCTGACCAACAAGCTTTAACGGATAATGCGAGAAACCCAGAAAAGATTCGAAAAAGTTTGCTAGAAGTAACAATGGATTACCTCGCTGTCGGTATTGACCCCGCTAAAACCACTATTTTTGTGCAATCGCAAATTCCAGAATTGAATGAATTGACCATGCATTATTTAAATTTGGTTACTGTAGCGCGCTTAGAACGCAATCCTACTATTAAGGAAGAAATTAAACTGCGCGGTTTTTCTGAAAGTATTCCCGCGGGCTTTTTGATTTATCCAGTTAGTCAAACGGCAGATATTACAGCTTTTAAAGCGGAATTGATACCGGTTGGAGAAGACCAGTTGCCGATGATAGAGCAGACACGAGAAATTGTGCGCAGTTTTAACAATACCTATGGTAGTATTTTAGTTGAACCACAAGCTAAAATACCGGAAGATGCTTGTAAAAGATTGCCAGGAATAGATGGCAAAGCGAAGATGAGTAAATCGCTGGGCAATGCCATTTATTTGGCTGATAGTGCTGATACAATCAAGGAAAAAGTCATGCAGATGTACACTGACCCTGACCATATAAAAGTGTCTGATCCTGGCAAAATTGCAGGTAACACCGTCTTTACTTATTTGGATGCTTTCGGAAAAGATAAAGAGTATATTGCCGAATTAAAGTTGCAGTATCAAAAGGGGGGGCTAGGCGATGTTAAGGTAAAGAGATATCTCAATGAAGTTTTACAAGCGGAGTTTGCGCCAATTCGCGAACGGCGCGAAAAATTAGCTAATAATAAGGACTACCTCTATCAAGTGTTGCAAGAAGGTAGTCGCAAAGCCGAAGCAATCGCAGCTAAGACACTTACCGAAGTGAGAGCAGCAATTGGGTTAAATTATTTCGATTGAAAAACAAAGTTAAAAGAGTTTCGCCAGCTTCTCAATGAGTTCGTTCTTATCGTAGATATGGGAAGGTAAAGGTAATCCTTGGCCAATTAAGGCTTGATTGAGTTGGGCTGCAAGTGGCAATTCCAATCCTAATGCGGAGATATGCTCGGTTTGGGAGAAAATTTCTGTGGGGGTGCCAGTCAAGGCGATTTTTCCCTTATTGAGGACGACAATTCTGTTTGCTAAGGATGCTTCCTCCATAAAATGCGTGATAAGAATGATGGTCAAGCCAAACTGCTCATGCAGTTGGCACAGCGTTTTCATAACGCAAGCGCGACCGAGCGGGTCGAGCATGGCGGTTGGTTCATCTAGCACTATGTACTTGGTGCGCATAGCCAGAATGCCAGCTATGGAAACAAGTTGTTTTTGTCCTCCTGATAATAGGTAGGGAGCGGTTTGTGCTTCAGCCTCTAAGCCGACGGCTTGGAGGCTTTCTTTTACCCTTTGTCTGATTTCTCGAGGCGGTAGTCCCAAATTTTCTGGACCAAAAGCCACATCGTCCTCCACTGTGGCGGCGATGATTTGATTGTCGGGGTTTTGAAAGACCATGCCCACTTTTTGTCTGATAGCAAGGAGGTTGTGTTCTTTAGTCGTGTGTTTATTGTCGATGGAGCAGGAACCACGCACGGGTAGCAATAGCCCATTTAAGTGTCTTGCTAAGGTGGATTTTCCAGAACCATTCATACCTGTAATAGCAATAAAATCGCCTTCTGGAATGGTTAAGGTGATATTATCGAGTACTAATTCATCGTCTTGATGGTAGTTAAAACATAGATTTTTTAGTTCTATACTCATGATGATATTCCAATCTTTTTTCTCCTATTATAATGGTTTTTTAATAAAAAAAATAGCCTTTCTAGTTTACATATAATAATTAATAATAATTATTATATGATATAGTATAGCATCTCGCACATATAAGTGCTTTTGTAGTAGATATTTATATATAATATACTAAAAAAATATATTTATGATGAAAAATGTGCTATAATGGATAAATAATTTGAAATTATCTATCGCTTCCACCGCCAAATTTTGGCGAGGCATATATAAATTTATCTTAATAGAGAAAGGGAGAAAACATTTGAGTATTAAGAAGAAGTTTTTTGCTTTAGCAGGTGTTGTTGGTGCTATCATGGTAGTGGTATCTTGTATAGGCTATTATATCGCCTATACAAATCTGTCAGATAGTGTCGATAAAACTATCGAGGCAACCATCAAAGCAGAGGGAGAAGTTTTAAATAGTTGGCTGGTTGCGAATTCAGAAGTGGCTATGGAAACTTCCAATGTCTTGACCAATTTAAAAGGACAAGTAGATTTTCCGCAATTACATAGTATGCTGGGGTTGGCATCATATGATAAAAATATTATGGATGTCACAATCGGTAATGAATCAGGTTTTGCCATGTCTTGGCAAGATGGTAATGATACGGGAGTTTTTGATCCACGAACTCGCGATTGGTATCAAGCAGTAAAAGAAAAGCGTAAAGTAGTATTTACCAAAGTTTATAAAACTATTTTGAAAGATGGCAGTGAAGGCGGACAGGTAATTTCTGCCGCAGCTCCTTTTTATAAAGATGGGAAATTTGAAGGGGCAGTTTGTGTTGACATCGGTCTAAATATTTTGCAGAAGAAAGTAGACCAATTGAAGTATTATGGTCATGGTAATGGTTATATTTTACAGCGTGATGGGAATATTTTAGCTACGTCAGATAAAACGATAAAGGTAAAAAATGTCAAAGAGAGTGCCACCTTGAATGCTAATTTCCAAGAAATGTTGAATAAGAAAAATGGTTATTTTACATTAGATAATAATGGTACTGAAGAAGTTGTTACCTACATGACTTTGCCTAGTACGGGTTGGTTAGTACTACTTTCTGTTCCATCGAAAATTGTCTTTGCTCATATTAGAAACTTGGAAATCACCTATATCAGCATGTCAATTATTGGCATAATCATTATTGTGCTTTCTTGTTTGCAATTCTCTAATAAGATTGTCCGTATTATTCTCGGTTTGAAAAAATCTGCTGATGAAATTGCCAAGGGAAATTTGCGTGTTGCTGATGTTGAAGTTCAGTCCAAGGATGAATTGGGTGATTTGACAGTTGCTATCAACACGATGAAACATAATGTCCGAGAACTCATTACCAAAATGTCGATGACGGCCGAACAGGTGGCAGCTTCCTCTGAAGAATTGACTGCCAGTGCACAACAATCGGCAGAAGCATCTAATCACGTGGCTTCAACGGTTAACGATGTTGCTAACGGTATGTCTGACCAGATGAATAATATCGATGAAGCTAAAAAAGATGTGGAAAGAGTTTCTTCCGATATGCAAAGTGTAGCGGTTAAAACGAAAAAA